>DAISJZ010000003.1:1330-2709 GCA_036821145.1 Spirochaetota bacterium | reverse complement strand
AGCCTCCCGTAATCCTCTTTTATCTTTTTAAAGATGCTCTCAACATCCCCCTCTCCATTAACAATCAGAAACCTTTCGTCAGCGATTGAGAGAAAATTGCTGCGAACCGTTTCAAGGAACTCCCGCTTTTCAAAAAGTTCCGTGTTCCCTGAGCCGTTTCTTTTAAGGATCCTCTCCATTGCTGTTTCTGCAGGTATATCTATGAAGTAAACCCTGTGCGGGAGAGGGAATCCGTGTTTCATGTTTCTGTCAATAATTTCAGCGGGTGTGATCCCTGAAACCCCCTGGTAAGCGGCGTTTGAATAGAAGTACCTGTCCATTACAACTGTTGCTCCGCTCTCCAGGGCCGGGAGAATATTCTGCTCGCTGTCATCAATCCGGTCTTTGATAAACATCTCAATCTGTGTCTCAACAGGGGGAGGGGCTGATGATTTTAGCATTGCCCGGAGTTCTGTGCCCCATTTCCCGGAAGTGGGCTCCGCCAGTTTTTTTACATCAGCACCCCTGCCTGAAATATATTCATACAGCATATCGCATTGAGTCGATTTCCCTGAACCGTCGATCCCTTCAAAAACAATAAACAGATTTTTCATGTTACTTTATGTTTCCGCCTGTAATACTTTTTCTCATCCTTTCAGCATATGTCAGAGTCGCTCCCGCTGTCGCAAGGTTAAGCCCTAAAAACCCGATGATCGGGATAAATGACAGGAGAAAAAAAGCAGCCCCTGTACCTGCAACAGACCTTCTCCATCTCCAGCATATTTTAACTTTCCCTGAGAATGAAAGTTTCAGTCTTTCAAGGGGATAGTCGTAGAACTGGAAACCGTAAAAGAAGATCGATGTGAAGAAACTGGTGAATGCATAGATGAAACTCCCCCCGGGAATAATGAAGAGTATAAGAAGAAGGAGATTTATGCATGTTATTATAAGAAGAAGCTTAATGGTGTTCATCAGGGCCCTGTATATATCCTTTAACAGGTTCAGGATAGAAAAACCCTCTCCGCTTTCAGGAACACCCGCGCGCCTTTCAACATTTTCTGAGAGGAGGTCGAGGAACGGTGCTGCAACAATCCCCCCTAAAGATGAATATATTATTACTGTTCCCAATGTCAGCAGTACAATAATTACAGGTGCCACCATCATGCTGAGCATCTTAAGATACCATGCGTCTCCAGCCAGGAGGTTCTTAAGCATGGGCACTGCTGACGAATATGAGAAATAGAATACTGATGAGAGGATTATGATATTCAGCAGAAAAGGAAGAATAAAATATTTAAGCAGTCCTTTGTTCCCTGTTACAAAATTTGCGGAACTGAAAACTCTTTTGAATGCGGCAATGAATGAATCCTCTTTTGTATGTCTGAACATAAGCACCTTCC
>DAISJZ010000003.1:0-1230 GCA_036821145.1 Spirochaetota bacterium | reverse complement strand
ATAAACAGATTACTTCACTCCTTTGCAGTCGTTCGTAATGACGGGTCTGTTCTCAATTAGAATTTAAAAGTTACAGCAGGATAATCAACCGTTTTTAAACTTCATGGATGCTTTTTTCAATCTGTCCATTATCCCCAGGCCAAGGCCTGTTTCAGGCACAGGCTGGGCGTATATACGGCTTATTTCAAGCGAGTCCAGTGAATGGAGGTGAGAGAAGAGGTTTGCCGCTGCTTCCCGGAGGTCTCCGCTTTCTGACAGGATAAAGGACCTTTCAGCAGGATAATCTACGCAGGGCTTTTTAAAGAAGAGGAATCCCCCCTTTTTATCATCCAGCGGGAGTTTCTCTGTTATTACAACAGGTTTGGCAGGGGAGTAGTGGAAATCAAGCTGCCCCGGGGCTTCAGGTTTAACTCCTGCTGAATCAGTGATTATCTTTTCACCTATGCAGTCTTCTATTCCCTCTGTGGCAATACCGCCCGGGCGCAGGAGGTGAATACCGGCAGGTGTAATTTTTATAATTGTGGATTCAATACCGACCGTGCAGGCCCCTCCGTCCAGGATCATGTCAACTGCGTTTCCTAACTGTTCCATGACGTGGCGTGAGGATGTGGGGCTCAGGCAGCTGAACCTGTTGGCGCTTGGCGCAGCTATTGGCGTGCCCGCCTCTTTAATCAGCGTAAGGGCTGTGTCGTGGCGCGGCATGCGGATTGCAACTGAGTCAAGGCCCGAGGTAACAATATCGGGTACTGAACTGTTTTTCGGAAGAATTACTGTAAGGGGCCCCGGCCAGAATCTCTCCACAAGGGTGTATGTCTTTTTGTCAATTCCCGTTGAGATTTTATTAATGTCTGAACAGTCAGCAATGTGAACAATGAGGGGATCAAAAAAGGGCCTCTGCTTTGCCTCAAAGATACCGGCAACTGCAGCTGGATTAAATGCATCAGCTCCCAGTCCGTAAACAGTTTCAGTGGGGAAGGCAACCAGGCCCCCTTTGCGGATTATCTCCGCCCCCTTTACTATATTTTCATGAGTATCTTTCAGTACAATCATGGTTTATGCCATCCGGTTAATTACAGATAACATCCTTTGATTTTCACTGTTTCAGTCAATTAAATTTTAGTGCGGGAGAAAAGGTGTTTCGCGGCAATTAGTATTGGAGAACATTGAGCGCGGAGCAAAAAGCTTAGAACTCAATGCAAATAGCTTTGAATTCAGAGTAAAAAGCTTTGA
>DAISJZ010000002.1:117102-137303 GCA_036821145.1 Spirochaetota bacterium | reverse complement strand
ATGAATACTGGCGGCTGGGGTTTTACAGCTCCGGGGGCTAAACTCTCATTTGGTGATATCATTGAAATATATGGAGATTACAGGCAGCAGTCAGAGGATTTCATCTTCGGCTATTACAATGATACTTATGATCTTGAAAGAGCAAAGTATGTCGATGATGGTACAGGAAAATTGTACGCAATTACTAAAAAAGAGAAACTCAAAGATGCGGAAAAACTGAAAGGTTATTTTGCCGGAGTTAAAATTAACTTTTTCAGCATCTTCACAGGTAAATGCGAATACCAGGATATGCGATGGGGTGAAGAGGAGAAAGAGGACAAATCCATAAGAGGGGAGCTTGTCTTCAACAGGGAACTTGTACCTGTTATCTCCAAGGCAAAAGCCTATTATGTACAGAACAATGTTGAAAAACTTGAATGGAAAACAGAGAGTACAGTTATGGGGGGAGTTATCGGTATAGGTATGGGCCCCGGCCTCAGCATAGATTTCAACTACCGTATTACTTATGAAGATAAAAACGGTGACGGCAAAATCAGGGGTGGTGATGAGGAGATCACAAATGTCAGTGTTTCAACCAGTGCGGTTTTCTAAAGACGGCATAAAAGGTATGCTGCCGGGTGTGTTAAATATTACCTGATAGCAGACAATTTCCGCTTCATAAAAATCCCGGGATATCCCCAAAAAACAAAAAGCTTCCCTCCGGAAGCTTTTTGTTTTTTGTAATGATTGATAATTAAAAAATTCTGATGCCGGAAATTGTCTCTGCAATATTGTATGCATGGTCCCCGATTTTTTCGAAACAGGATACCATATCAATAAATATAATACCAGAATCGACTTCACATTTATTTTCGTTTAATCTTCTGATGTGAGATTTTCTCAGTTCCTTTTTCAGCTCATCGATCCGGTTTTCGATAACTTCAGCCTGGGGCATGATATTGGTGGTTGTTGAAGTTATGTTAGGGGTAATCAGAGAGAGAAATTCTTTGACTTTCCCCGCAGTTTCCATAATCTCTTTTTTCCCGTTTTCTGAAAAGGTGAGTTTCATATCATATTTTCTTCTCAGGAGCTTCATGATCGATTCACACTGGTCACCAATACTTTCAAGCTCGTTCACCTTGTGAAGCATTGAAGTTATTTCGTTACTCTGATTTTTAGAAAGAGGGTCACGCGAAACCTTAACAAGGAAATTCGATATTTCACGCTCAAGCAGGTCAACCTGATTTTCCAGTGTCTGTATTTCCTCGATTTCCTTCCCTAATTTTTTATCGGGATTGAATAAAACTTCAGTCATTTTATCAAACATTCTGTTTACAATCTCGGTCATTCTTTCAACTTCAAGACGGGCCTGGTTAATGTTGATTGATGGTATAGAGACAACATTTGTTGTAATATACATCAGGTGTGTATCAGATGTTTTACCTTCACCCGGTACCAGTAGTTCAGCTGCTTTTGCGAGGTATTTTATAAAAGGTATAAAAATGATGGTATTAATTAGATTAAATCCTGTATGAAAAGCAGCCATGTGGTCAGCAATAATTCTACTCCTTTCAGTAATATCCGGGGAGAAGGGGTTGCCCGGTACAAGCCAGTCTATAAACGGGATAAAAAAGGTTTTAAAAACAATTAAAATCCATATTACACCGAAAATATTGAAGAGAAAGTGAACACGGGCAGTTCTCCTCGCTTCAACTGTTGATCCTATAGCTGCAATATTGGCAGTTATAGTTGTGCCTATGTTTTCTCCTAATATCAGTGCAGCAGCTGTATAGAAATCAATAAGTCCGCTGACAGCAAGGGCCATTGTCATTGCCATAGTTGCGCTGGATGACTGTACAATCATTGTTACAATTGTACCAATGGCAACAACAGCAATTGTTGAAAAAAATCCGTTCGCCTTATAGGTTGACATGAAATTCAGAATTGTGTCTGAGCCACTCAAATCTTTAACTGAGTCACTCATTATCCCAAGTCCGAAGAAAAGCAGTCCGAAACCTAAAAGAAAATCACCCCAGCTGTCAGTTTTGTCATTATCAATAAATCGAATGAAAAAACCTATTGCGATTGCAGGTAGCGCAAGAGCATTTATCTTAAATTTAAAACCCAGTATGGCAACAATCCATCCGGTAACGGTTGTCCCGATATTTGCTCCTAACACAATTCCTGTGGCCTGAATTAATGTAATCAGTCCCGCGCTTACAAAACTGACAAGCATAACTGTGGTGGCGCTGGAGGATTGTATTACGGCAGTGATTCCGAATCCGGTTATGATACCTTTAAACCGGTTATTAGTAGCCTTCCATAGTATGTTTTTAAGTCCTTCACCTGTAGCTGATTGAAGTCCTTCGCTCATTATCTTCATACCGTAAAGAAATATGGCAAGTCCTCCTGCTACATTGATCAGAATAGAGGTCATCAGCAGCTTCTCTCCCGTTTTAGTTGTTTGTTATAATTTAGTTTTCAAAGCATGTAAAAAAAATATTTATTATATAATAATGCAATTATTATTAATTAAGATAATGTAAAGAAAATATAAATTTTTACAGTTTATAGAAGTGCTATGTAGCTTTTTTTAACTCTCCAGGCGTGTTCGAATGTAAATCTTTTTAATCTATTGATTGCACTCCGGTTAACCGGTATTAAATCACAGTTTAAAAGTTAAAAAGTTATAATCAATATTTATTATCCGGTAATTTTTTGTTATATTAGTTCTGAAACCTGAATTAAAACATACAGGAAAAGTCTGATAACAGAGGTTTTATGAAGATACCTGAATTTAACATGAATGGTTATTTTAAAACGATCAGTGGTAAAACCGTAACAATCTTATGCGGTATCACTTTTTTTGCATTATTTTCAGTATCTGTTTTAAGTTATATATCCGCCAGTATAATGATTAACAATGAAATTGATAATAAAATGGATAATAAACTTGATAGTATAAGTCAGACAATCAATGTTACAATGACCGAAGCAGCCTCTATATCCGTTCAACTTGCACGATTCGCAGAGATTACAGGAACAGCTTATTCAAGGAATAATTATTTCAGTCTCATGCGGAATTTCATTAAGAATCATGAACATATATTCGGTACCGGTATATGGTATGAACCTTTCAGGTACAATAGTGTAACAAAATATTTCGGCCCTTATGTCTATCGCGGGGAAAAAGGTTTTGAGACCACTCTGGAATATGAAGCACCGGACTATGATTATCCTAATCAGAATTGGTATAAAAACACAAAAGATATAACACATGGGTACAGGTGGGAGGATCCCTATTATGATGATGTCTCCGGAATTACCATGGTAACCTGTGCGACACCATTCTTTTCGAAAGAAGGGATTTTTGAAGGGGTTACAACAACTGATATTAACATGCAGGAGATACAAGCCTATATTGCAAAAATAAAAATCGGCAAGACAGGATATGTCTACATGGTTGATAAATCAGGGTTATGCATAGCTCACCCTAATGAGAAATATGTCATGAAAATAAAATTTCATGATTTTCCCAGTGAGTCTGTTAAGAAGTTCGGTCTCGGGCTTCTGAATCATACCAGGGGTAACGGCCGTTATGAGATAAATGGTAAACAATACAGAGGATATTTTACAACTGTACCAAAAACAGGCTGGAAAATTATAGCTGGAATAACTGAAAAGGAAGTTTCGGCGCCTTTGACTAAACTTCTTATTATAATTTCTTTAATCGGTTTTATATTATTGATTGCTGCAGTACTGCTTGGCCTGTTCTTCTCTTCGAGGCTGACAAAGCCTGTCGTAAGACTGACAGAAAGCGTTAAAAAGCTGTCAGATGGAGATCTCGACGTTGTCGCGGCGAATGTTGCTGATGAGAATATCAATAAAGATGATAAAGAAAAGAACGAAATTGCCATATTGATAATTAATTTCCGTTATCTTGTCGCCAGGCTGAAAGAGATTGTCTCGGCTTCCGGGGAAATTTCAATGATGCTGTCATCAGCTTCTAAAGAACTTAACACTTCAGCCAGCACCTTTTCAAATAATGCACAGAATCAGGCTGCTTCAGCGGAACAGATTAATGCCACAATTGAAGAGATATCAGCAGGATCGGAAAATATAGCTGCCATTGCTGATGACCAGGCAAATAATCTTAATCTTCTGGCTGACAGTATCGGTGATCTCGCACGGGGGCTTGGAGAAATAGGTAACATTATAGATGATACTGTTTCAAAGATAATGATTATTACAAAAGAGGCAAATGACAGCGAAAAGTCTATAAATTTGATGAATCAGTCTATGATGACCATTGCAAAAAGTTCAGCGGATATGACAAATATAATTGACATGATTACAGGGATAGCGGATCAGATTAATCTGCTTTCGCTTAACGCAGCAATTGAGGCGGCAAGGGCTGGTGAAGCTGGTAAGGGTTTTGCGGTGGTAGCTGATGAGATATCCAAACTCGCTGACCAGACACAATCGAGTATCAATGACATTAACAGGATTATAAAGAATAATGAAACTGAAATAAGCCGCACTCTTTCAGGTGTTGAAGATACTACTTCTAAAATTGAATATATTATAGATGGTATAAACTCAATTTCAGAAATTATGGTCGGTATTCAGAAGTTTATGCAGGAGCGGGTCCAGGATAGTGCGAAGGTCAGTTCGGATGTTGAATCAGTACACGAAAAGTCTGAACAGATCAGAACAGCTACAAGTGAACAGAAGATCGGCATTGAAGAGATCGTGAAATCTATGTCTTCGATAAGTGAGTCCACACAGCAGAATGCTGAAGAATCAACTGAGATGGCTAAAAATAGCGATTCAATATTTGAAATGTCTGAAAAATTAAATAATGAAATTTCATTCTTCAGACATGGTGAAAAATAAAGTCAGCTGACAGAGGGAAACGTGCAGCTGCGCGACCCCCGCAGGGGGAGTGAGGAAAGTCCGGACATCAAAGGGCAGGATGCCGGGTAACACCCGGGCGCCGTGAGGCGATGGAAAGTGCAACAGAAAATATACCGCCTGCTTGCAGGTAAGGGTGAAATGGCGAGGTAAGAGCTCACCGCGCAGACCGTAAGGGATGCGGCAGTGTAAACCCCATCCGATGCAAGGCCAAGTAGTCAGCCGCTAAGGGCTGCCCGCCCGTGGCTGAGGGTAGGCCGCAAAGACGCGTATGGAGACATCCGCGCAAGATAGATAGCTGCTTAAACAGAATCCGGCTTATGGTTCCCTCTGTCAGGTGATTTTATTTTTATTATTTAAATATTTCACTTAATAGTATCTCTGTCTGTGTATGTATGTCATACGGTTTTTCTTCTAAGCTGCATTTGCGAATATTAGATTGACATTATACCTCCACATTAATTATAATATTATCAGTATTATACCACATACATGAGATGACATATGGAAAGAGAGAGAAAACTCACAGTGGCGATTCTTGCCATGCTTATACTTGTTGCAGTAATTGCAATTGTTGATATCAGCTTCAAGATCGAAGAGAAACGTTCCCGCGAAATTAAGCTTGTTATGCCGGACACCGGAGCAGGTGTAGGCATTGTCCGTGTTGAAGGGCCAATTGAACTCTCGGCTCCTTCCGGCCCATTCGGACTTCCGTCAGGTGCTGAATCCATAGTTAAACGTCTTGATGCTCTTGCTAAAGACAGCAGTATTAAGGCTGTTGTCATCAGGATAAATTCTCCCGGCGGGACTGTTGCAGCCACGCAGGAGATTTATGAAAAGATCATGAAGCTCCGTAAAAAAAATATCCCTGTAGTTGCATCAATGGGTGATGTTGCTGCTTCAGGTGGTTATTATGTTGCGGCAGCATGCAATCATATAGTTGCGAACTATGGGACTGTAACCGGTTCCATCGGTGTAATTGCTTATTCTCCCAATCTTCGAAGGCTTTTTGATAAATTCGGTATTCAGATGAATGTTATTAAAAGCGGGAAGTATAAGGATATACTGGCAACTCACAGGGATATGACCAGTGAGGAGAGAGCCCTGCTGCAGGAGATGATCGATTCATCTTACGGGAAATTCGTCAAAGACATTGCTGCAGGACGGAATATGAGTGAAAGTGATATAATTAAAATTGCTGATGGAAGGGTTATGAGCGGATCCACTGCTCTTCAGAATAAACTTATTGATCAGACAGGAACATTTGAAGATGCAGTAATGAAAGCGAGAGAACTTGCCTCGCTTGATGAAGATTCTCCTGTCTATGAAGAGAGTACATCACCTTTTAATGAAATATTCGGGCAGCTGAACAGGTTTATGGGGAACAGAAACATGCCCGGAAGCGGGATGCTTTATCCTGTTTATAAACTTGAGTACAGGTATATGCAATGAATCTTGAAAAATTCAGATCACTCTCCTGGGCGGATTTTTTTCTCTATTCTCTCATTGATCCCAGGGCATTGTATAGAAGAGTTAAGCAGAAAGACCCTGACGCTTTCTGGATAAGTTTTATAGTACCGCTATTTGAGTCCCTTTCAGGTATTCTTCTTCTTTCTCTTCTTGGACGTGAATCAGCATTTTTTTATTATAAAATAAGTTACGGATGGATTCTTGTTTTCCTTTTCACTTTTATTAAAATACTGATCTATACATCACTTGTTGATGTGGCTGCACAGTTTTCCGGGTTGAAGGGGAATATAAGAGAGCTTATTACGCTGATGAATTTTTCTATGCTTCCGGCGCTCTTTGTTCTCCCTGCTGCTTATCCTTTTATAGTGGGGGATTTTGTCCCTCTGTTTTTTTATGTATTATTTTCATTGGCATGTTTCATCTGGCATATTCTTATCATAGTTCAGTCTATTTCTGAAATGCATACAATTGAGTTTGGACGGGCATTTCTTATATATCTGATGCCTGCAGTTGTAACCGGTATAATTCTTTTACTTACCGGCATAATGCTGGTAATCAATACTGCCGGGTATATATCAACATTCATGTAATAAAAAAGCCGTCAGATTTCTGCCGGCTTTTTTTAAAGAAAAGATATTAAATATTACTTGGCTTCTTTTGCAATACCTGCAAACCAGAGAGCTGTAGCTCCATCGCCTTCAAGCTTTAAAGAACCATTCTGAAGCGCTTCCATTGTTTTCCCGGATTTCATAGCATCAAATGCTGTTGCCGCGTCTTTCCATGTGAGAGATACGGCAGGATTATCTGCAATACCGCCGGTAGATGTTATAGAACCATTGCTGAAAGTATAATATCTCCCTTTACTGTTGTCAGCGGTTTTAATCTGTACAACACAGTTTTTTTCTGAAACTTTTTTCTTGAAATCGGCATCCTTACCGGCTTTTTTTATGAGTTTTTTGCCGAGAATGTAAAGCAGGATTTTAAATTTCATGAACTACCCCCCTTAGTTTTTATAATAAAGCGTTACCGCTTGTATCCGGAATCTAACAGAGCTTCTCAACCGCGTCTCTTATTCTTTTGAGGCCCTCTTTAAGCTTCGCATCTGAGGTGGCAAATGAAATTCTGATGTAATCGTCAGAACCGAATCCGATTCCCGGTACAACAGCTGTTCTTGCTTCCTCCATGAGGTATGCACATAGAATGGATGACTTATATGTATCTTTATATTTTTCGGAGACTTTTGCCCAGCCCTTTAGGTCGTATATACCTGAAACCCTGGGGAACGCATAGAAAGCCCCTTCCGGCTTATAACAGGATATTCCGGGTATTGTATTGAGATCATTGACTACGAAGTTTCTCCTTCTGTCAAAAGCTTCAAGCATATTAGCAAGGACTGTCTGATCGCCGGTCAGTGCTTCAACTGCCGCCCACTGCGAGATAGTTGAAGGGTTTGATGTAGATTGTCCCTGTATTATATCCATCTTTTTAATAATATCTTCACTGGCCGCGGTATAGCCGATTCGCCAGCCGGTCATAGCGTAGGTTTTTGATATACCATTGAGAACTATAGTTCTCTGTTTCATCGTATCGGATATATTTGCGATGTTGAAAAATTTAAATCCGTCATATATTATAGTTTCATAAATATCATCAGAGATCGGAATGACATCTGTTTTTTCAAGAATTGCAGCAAATGCCGCAAGCTCATCTTTTGTATAAGCTGCTCCTGTAGGATTGGATGGTGAATTTATTACAACAGCCCTTGTCCTCGGTGTGATTTTTGACGCAAGCTGTTCAGGAGAAAACTTAAAACCTGTATCGGAATCTGTTTCGATGAAAACAGGGGTTCCACCTGCAAGTTTTACCATGTCCGGGTAGGAAACCCAGTATGGTGAAGGTATTATTACCTCATCACCTTCATTAAGCATAATCTGCATAAGATTGTAAAAAGAGTGTTTTCCGCCGCAGTTTACAATAACTTCTGATCTTTTATACTGAAGATTGTTATCCCTTTTAAATTTCTGTACAATGGCGTCTTTAAGTTCCGGTATTCCGCCAACCTGAGTATATTTTGTCTTGCCTGCTTCTATAGCTTTAATCGCAGCCTGTTTTATATGATCCGGTGTATCAAAATCAGGTTCACCTGATCCGAATCCGATTATATCAACACCCTGCGCCTGAAGCTGAGCTGCCATTGCAGTTACCGCCATAGTAGGGGAGGGCTTTACCTGTAAAATTCTGTCAGAAAATTTCATTTCCTATCCTATTAATTTATGAAAGATTTTGTGAGTCTATGGAGATTATTTAAAATTGTGTAATGTAATAATGGCGAAGTTTCCCTGATGTCAAGTTTTTTTCAGGAGGGACATCATTTCTTGTTCTTTGAGTTAGTTTCTTAAATCATTTTACGGTTCAATTGATTAACTTGCTGAGTTAATATTTTATTGCTTCGAAATCTCAAGATATTTACCGATTATTAATTTATATAGTAATAAGCTACTTTATAACGCAAAATGACAAACTTGTAATAATTACTTATTGAAATTTATATGCATGTATATTATAAAGTCAGAATTTGTTACTAATGAATGTTAATTAAAGGTAATCAGGATATATATGAAGGTTAAACTCTGGGGAGTAAGGGGGTCTATTCCAACCCCTCTCAGTTCTGAAACAATTGAACAGAAGCTTATCAAGGCTCTTACATTCGCAAAGCCCGGAGATATTTCATCTGAAGAGGCGGTTGTTTCTTTTGTGGGTAAGCTCCCGCAGTATATAAAAGGGACTTACGGCGGCAATACAACCTGCATTGAAGTGAGGACCGAATCGGGAGAGCTTATTATAATTGACTGCGGTTCAGGACTTATGCACCTGGGGCGGACTCTCATGTCCGGTGAATTCGGTAAAGGTGCAGGTGTGGCCAATATTTTTCTGACACATACACACTGGGATCATATTCAGGGAATTCCATTTTTCGGACCATTTTATATCAAAGGGAATCGTTTTAATTTTTACTCGCCGCTTGAAGATCTTAAGGCAAGAATTGATTATCAGCAGGCGGATACACATTTTCCTGTTACATTTGATAATATGCAGGCATCAAAACGTTTTTTTAAAGTAAACCAGGATGAAACATTTTATATTAATGATGTTAAGATATTCACAAAAATGATGCCTCATCCCGGAAGCGCCTTTGGAATAAGGATTGAAGAGGGGGACAGCGTTTTTGTATATACCAGCGACTGTGAATTCAGTATTAATGAAATTGATCATATACATACTTATGAACCGCTTTTCACAGGAGCCGATATTGTCCTTTTCGATGCGCAGTATACGTTTCAGGAGTCCCTTATCGATAAAATATCCTGGGGTCATTCTTCGGCATCTATTGCAATTGATATTGCCGCAAAATATGATGTGAAAAAACTGATACTATTTCACCACGATCCAAACTATGATGATGAAAAACTTAACAGCGTTATCTCAAACGCCAGGACATATATCAGTGTTAACAGGAAAGTAAATGATGGCCTTGAAGTTGATCTCGCTACAGAAGGTATGATTTTCGAATTCTGATTATCCCAGTTTCTCCATTCTTTCAATCGCAGTTGTTTTACCCAGAACTATCATTATATTACCCTCTTTAATTATTTCATCCGCAGGAGGAGCAATAATTGTCTTCTGAGGAGTTTCATCTGAAGCGAATTCATCAGCAAAATTTTTGATTCCCAGAATCTGGCACCTGTACCTTGCTCCGATATTTAGCTCCCTGAGGTTTTTACCAATAAAACTCGGGGGCGGTGTAACTTCTATAATAGCATACTCCTCCGTCAACGGCAGGTAATCAACAGCGTTTTTCATTGACAGGGCTTTCCCTATTCTGGCAGCCATATCTTTTTCAGGGAATATAACAGTATCAACTCCTAATTTCATAAGTATCTTTTCATGATCATCAGAAATTGCGCGTGCAATTATTTTTTTTGCTCCTATTTCCTTCAGGTACAATGATATAAGGATGCTTGAAACCATCTCCTGGCCAATGCTCAATATTACTGCGTCATACTCGGTGATACCCACTGATTGAAGAATCGCTTTGCTTGCAGGATTGGCTGTAATTGCGTAGGTCAGAAAATCCTTTCCGCGTTCAACAGTATTTTTATCTATATCAATTCCCAATACTTCACAGTTATTTTCAATAAGGCTGCGGGCTATGTTCATCCCGAAATTCCCGAGTCCGATTACAGCAAATTTTTTCATATAATCATCCTATCATAATATTTTCGTCAGCAATGTGAATATCAGCAGCTTTTCTATTCACTGTCAATGCAGTAATAATAGCAAAGGGTCCGACTCTGCCGATGAGCATGACAAGTGAAAGTAACAGTTTACTCATATCAGGAAAATGCTGAGTTATACCGGTCGATAAACCTACTGTACCAAATGCAGAAACCACTTCAAAAATAACCTGCAGAAAGGAGTTCTTTGCATCAAAAGAGTGAACAGACAGAATTGATATAGTAGATGCGTATATAAAAATAAAGGCAAGAATTACCAGTGTCATGCTTTTATTGATTATTTCATTATTAATTGCTCTGTCCCAGAAAATTACCTGGTTTTTCCCTCTGAACTTTGATATAACCATTCCTGCAATTACAGCAAAAGTCGTTGTTTTGATTCCCCCTGCAATTGAACCCGGAGATCCTCCGATAAACATTAAAAGCATCATTACTGAGAGGGTGCTGTCTCTTAATGAACCGATATCAACAGTATTGAAGCCGGCTGTTCTGCATGTGATTGACTGGAATGTTGAGATAAGGAGTTTGTCATAGAAATTCATACCTTTTATTAAATTGTTCCATTCGAGCGCGAGAAAAAGGGCTGTTCCAGCAGTAATAAGAATTAAGGTAGAGGTCAGAACAATTTTACTGTGAAGAGAGAATTCATGGAATACAGACATTTTTTTTCCAAATCTTATATTTGCAAGTTCAGTCAGTACGAGGAACCCGAGTCCTCCAAGAATAATGTTCGCGCTTATCGCAAGTACTATTACTGTATTGCACTGATATGATATAAGGCTGTCACTGAAAGTGGAAAATCCTGCGTTACAAAATGCGGATATTGAATGAAAAACAGAGAGCCAGATTGAATCAAATAATCCAAAATGTTTAATAAACTGTGTGAAAAGAACAATGCCGGTTAATGTTTCTATCATAAAAGTATAAATCAATATTTTTTTCAGGATCTGTCTGGTCGGAATAATTGTTATATCATTATAAATTTCACTGAACGCAAATCTCCATTTAAGAGAGAAGCCCCCTCCGAGCATTGAAAATATCCCTATGGTAAAGGTCATTATGCCAAGGCCGCCTAACTGTATAAGTATAAGGATTATAGACTGGCCGATAAATGTGAAATCTTTGCCTGTATCGAGCACAACCAGCCCGGTAACGCAAACTGCTGAAGTAGATGTGAAAAGTGCATCAATAAAAGATATTCCTTTTACTGTTGCTGCGGGGATTTTTAGAAGTAAGGCTCCTGTTAAAATCAGCAGTAGAAAACTCGCAACAAACTGCTGCACAGGCGATAATCTGGAAATAGTTTTCCGTCTTTTTTTCTTCATAAAAATAATTTATACAGATTAAGAAGGAGATTCCATCTGATGCAGAATAAGTCAATTTAAAAAGAAAAAATAATTCAACCGGGAAGTTTTGAATCTCTCGGATAATGGATAATCATGTCAAAAAGGAGATCTGAAAGTGACTGCATATGTTTCAGCCTGCTTTCAGGGTTAATACCGGGCAGTTTATTGTAGGAAACTGAGATTCCTACAATACTTGCGTATATATACCTTGAAAGGGGACGGGGATTATCTGAAAATTTCATCAGTCTGAATATCCGGTCAAGACGTAAAAGGGATTCATTCATGACTTCCACAAGAGCTTTGCTTGATTCAATATTCAGGTTCCCCTGCGACATAAGAATTGTCATCATGCGGAAGTAAGTATCATTTTCAGAAATAAAATCTATATAAATCTTCAGGACTCTTTTCAGGCTATCTTCAGGTTTCTGTTCATCAAAGTACTTATCAAGTGTCTGATTGAATTTTGACTGGGTTCTTACTGCGGCCGCTATCAGTATGGCTTCCTGATTCGGAAAGAATCTGTATATGGATGAAGTAGCCATGCCGGCTTCATCAGCTATTTCACGCATCGTAGCCTTATCTACCGGTTTGGTTGCAAAAACTCTTTCCGCAGCATCAATAATGAGATCTTTTCTGGCTTCTTTCTCTCTGCTTTTCAGGGTTTTGAGTGTAACTTTTTCATCCATAAATATAACCTGTTTTTTATAAACAATTCACTCATCTAAAAACTAAAATCAAGCAAAAAAAAGAAATTTGTTTTTTTTATGAGAATATTGTTCATATTAAAACAGGTTGATGTATAAATCAGCGGAGCCTGCTCAGAGGTTTTCCGTTTTTTTCCATTATTGTAAGAATATCACTTTCAGTTCTGGCATCTTTCCTGTAGTTTTCATATTGGTCGCTGATACCTGATACTTCCAGAAGTCTTGCGAGAGAGACATCAAACTCATACAGTGCCTGAAGCCTTTCTATCTTTACCTTCGAGAGATTTAAACGCGCATCAACAACATCAATGGAATTACCGAAACCGGCTTTAAAAGCGGTATCTCTCACTCTGAGGTATTCTTCAGCAAATTCAACAGATTTTTCAAGGGTCTGTATCTGTTCAACGTCTTTCATCAGTTCATTATATGATTTTTCAACAAGAGTTTCTATATCCCTGTTTGCCTGTCGCATGGCAGCTGCCACTCTTTTTTCTGTTGCTGAAGCTGACTTAACACTGTTATATCTTGAAAGACCGTCAAAGATTGTCATTGTTGCACCGGCCCCGACGTACCATTCCGGGGTGCTTTCTCCAAGATTGTTATGAAGAACATTGGCTGAACCGAAAACAAAAATATCCGGTGAGTATCGGGCAATTTCTTTCATGTATCCCTGGTGTGCAAGTTCCTGGTTTGCTTTCATCTGTGCAAGTACAGGGTTAAGCTGAACAGCTTTCTCTTTGTAGTAGCTTATATCCCGGATATTTTCAGACATAAATAATTCTGATACAGGTGTGATTTCAGCATTTGATGACAATGTATTTTTTAATGCTGAAAGAACAGTGTCTTTGTCACGGAGAGCTTTTTTATATTCACGTTCAGCTTCAGAGTAGGCAACCTCCGCGTGAAGTTTTTCTGCGTTAGATATCATTCCGTTTTCCTGCATCTTTGTTGCCTGGTTCAGATGAGCTGCCATTCCATCAAGCACCTCTTTCCTTACATCAACAACTTTCATGGCAAGCCTGAGGGAATAGTATCTCTGTGCAAGCTCAGTTAAGAGAGCGTTTTGTGTATATCTTACCTTTTCACTTGCGGCTGCCCTGTTGGCTTCTGCTGCCCTGTTTGCTGCAAGAATTTTTCCGCCGGTGAATACAGGCTGTTTGACAGTTGCAGCAACTGTCCAGAAATCCTGTTCCTGAAGAGTTTCAATGAAGTTAGATCTCGCAAGTGACGGATTGCTGTTCGCCTGATTCGTAAATGCTGTTGCTCCCGGTATACCTGTGCCGGTTGCTCCGGCATATGCCTGGGCACTTAGACCAATCATCGCGTCTCTGAGAGGATTAAAATCCATCTCTATCGGATCATTTAAATGTGTATATGTGAAGTTAATGTCAATTTTCGGGAAGAAGAGTCCCATGGCGCTCTTTTTATCATAATCACTCTTCTCCTTTTCATATCTTACTGACTGGAGAAGGGCGTTAGTATTGTTCATCTGCAGTATCGCGCTGCTGAAATCGAGCTGCAAAGAGTTATCTTCCGCTGCAAGGGGAATTCCCGCAGTTAATAATAATGAAAAGAGCACTGCTGAAACTTTTTTATATTGAATCATGGTTGTTACCTTCCGTGTAATTTGCTGATTTGCTGATTATTGTTTTCATTGCAAACACTGACATTAAGAAATAGGCTGCAACAAGACCCCATAGGAAAATCCAGTTGAACATAACATCTCTCAGCTCCGCTCCCAGTATGCTTATCTTCATAAACCCGTCAATGCCGGTGGTTGAGGGGAGGAGCATCGCCAGGTTTTTCAGCCATACAGGCATTGCAAGAATTGGCCAGCTGAATCCGCTGACAAGTATAAAGGGCATCGCAGTACATAACAGAAGAAGCATCGCCATCTCCCTTGTACGAAAAACTGTTGATATCGCAATTCCCAGAAAAATTACAGCCAGTAAAAAAGGTATTATGAAAACCATCAGATTAAAAAGATTCGACTTCATCGGGAGTCCGTGAAACCTGAAAATGATCCCGAAAAAGTAGATTGAATGGAGCAGAAAAAGTGACATGTATGCCCCCGCTTTACCGAGCACAACTGATATAATTCCCCCCCTGTTTGATATTACAGGTAAAAAATAGTGATATCTCTTCTTCTCATACGACAGGCCTCCAAGCGAACCTATCCCGATAAGAAGTGTCTGCTGCAGAATAAGTATCAGCAGTGCAGGGATCAGATAATTTGTGTATGAGTTTGACGGATTAAAAAGCGGAAATGATATAAGAGGTAACGGATCGCGCGCCGCCATTGCGGCAGGCCTTGATAAACCCTTTGACTGGAATCTTTGAATCTGTATTCCGGCAGACATGTATGACGCCGCGTATTTTACTCCTGTCAGCACCTGCTTGTAAAGATAAAAATAACTTGCATCGCAGTACACAGAAACAGATGTCTTCTGGTTCCTGTAAATATCTCCGCTGAATCCCTGTGGTATAACTATTATGCCGTTAATCCGGTTTTTAAAAAAATCATTCTGCGCTTCTTCAAGCGATGTGTGGTGTACGGCAACTCGTATGTTTTCGTTAACGTCGCACATCCTGATAAATTGTCTGCTTAATGATGTTTTATCATCATCAATAACAGCTACCGGAACTTCCCGTACAACATCATGCCCTTTGTAAAATGGTATAGGATATAGAATAGGATAGACCAGGTGAGCCAGAACAAAAAGTGACAGGACTCCGGCATCGCTGAAAATGTTTTTGTATTCATAATACCATGTATAAAGCATGGCATCGAATCCGTCCTTTATCCATGAAACAATCCGGTTTTCCCGGAGTAGATTTATAATCTGTTTTTTATTCATCACAGGCTCCCCCAGTCTCCCCACATCCTTTCGTCTGTGAATAGTGTCTTCAGCCGGGGTAATACAAGGAACGGTATAAACAGAAAAATTGTAAGCGGAATAAATGATTTAGCTGTTACACTCATCGGTGAACTTCTGAAAGCCTGCTCTACAATTATGTTCAGATAGTGTGTCAGCGGCAGAAACTGCGCCCAGACTTTTGCAGGCCAGTACATTGCCACCATGGGGTAAGTCATACCGGTAAATGTGAATGCTGAGCTTGAGTAGAACGATGCGTTAAGCATCCCCTTCAGCAGGTTACCCGTGAGACCGATAAAAAGAAGCCCCACAGCCTGGTACGCCAGGACAAAGAGTAAAGTCGCACCGATTATCAGATACACATTCCCCTGAAGCGGAAAACCGAGGTATTTAAACATCAGTGTAAGCATGAATAGTCCCATGACTGAAAAAATCATAGTGTACGGAAGAAGCTTCCCTGAAAGTACAGTTATTACACTCATACCTCCTGTTTCCATTGCAGATTGAATTGTACTTTTTTTCAGCTCTATCCCTACCGTATATATAGTGGTAAGGAGAATAAAAAATTGCAGCATGGTGGGGAGTATTCCGCTTAAAAGATAATACATGTAATTGGTGTACGGGTTGAAGAGAACATGTGTATTTACAGCAATGGGCTCAGCCATCGCCTCGGTCTGTGTTTGGGACATCCCTTTTCGCAGCAGGTTATCTTTCAGGAGCTCCCCGGATAGTTCGCGTACGGTTGAAGAAACATCCTTGAAGATAGTTCCTCCGACAAGCTGGTTTTCATTATTATAATAATGAATTATTTCTGACGGAAGTCCTCTTGCGGCTTTTGATTCAAAATCATCCTGAATATATACAAGTGAGTAAATTTTTCCCTGGATCAGCAGTTTGCGTCCCTCCTCAAGGTTAGTGACCGGATTTTTAACTTCAAGAGAAGGCACTGCGTTCAATCTCCGGACAAGCTCACGGGAGAGCCTGGTATTATCAGCGTCAATTATACCTATGGGAATATCGCGGGGCACACCCTGTCTGAACATCGATATAAAGAAGAAGAACATTATTAGAGGAAGGACAACAGTCATAAGGATAAATGACGGCTCCCTTGATATCCATTTCATCTCCCGCCTGAAAACTGCTAAAAGCCCTTTTTTTTCTTTTTTGTTCATGATTCTCTATACCGGAACTTCAGTTAGTTCCCTTTTGATTATTGTTAAGTCTGTTAACTTCATCCCAGTTTACAATGGCACTCATACCGGGCCTTAAACCATCGGTTTTATCAACAGGTACAGCCCTGACTTCAAATGTTTTCATGTCGAAATCACCTGAAGTTTTTGTGGCCCTCCATGTGGCAAAATCGCCCTGAGCTGAAATGTAGTTTATTTTAAGTTTAACTGTTTGATTACCTAATGCAGGGATTTTTGCGTTCAGATAGTAACCCATCTTAATATCCGCAAGAAGGTCCTCGCGCAGATTGAATGTAACCCATATATCATCAAGATTAACCAGTGTTATGACCGGATAACCGGGGCTTGCAAGTTCGCCGAGCTTTAATACAATTTCAGCTACTTCGCTTTTTATAGGAGCGTAGAGATCAGTTTCATTCATATAAGTCTGAATTTCTGATACAGCTCCTGATGCCTGGTCAAACAGGGCCATTGCTGCTTCTCTGTCTTCGTGCTGTGCGCCGGCAACAGCCATGTCATAAGAAGCTTTTGCTGCTTCCTCTGTTGTTTTTGAGGATTTGTATTGCGCTTCAGCTTCATCAAGTTTTTGGGCGGGTACAACACCTTCAGCATAAAGTTTCCGGATCCTCTCAAGGGTTTTACCGGAAAGCTCAGTACCGGCTTTTGTTTTAAGCCACATGTTTCTGGCTGATTCAATCTGTTCTTTACGTGTGCCGCTGTTTGCTTTAGATCTTTGAGCATTGGCGGCTTTCTGTGCGGCTTTAGCCTGTCTCAGTTTTGCTTCTATCTCCGGACTGTCTAATGAAATCAGGAGTGCTCCCTGCTCAACCTGTTCACCTTCCCGTGTGTGTATGCTTTTTATTCTTCCGGCAATTTTAGATGCGACTTTAACCTGTGTTGCTTCAACTTCCCCCTGTATTGTCAGCGGAGGGGGAATAAGCATGAACCACCCGGCTATACTTAACATGAGAACAATGCTGATTACGATTATTCCCAGTGATAGAGTTCTTCTATTTCTTATAGAAAGCGGCATTACAAGCCTCCGATTCAAAATGTTTGCGATATGGTTATAGACCAATTAAAAATTGGTTTACCAATTGTCAATAAAAAATAATAAAAAAATTTAAAATGAAAGAATGGAGGTTAAAAGGGGAATTCAGAGTCCTTAACCGGGGTTTTTTCTATTACTTCAGGGAGTTTTGCTGTGAGGTGTTTTTCATTTCCTTCAACATAGATCGCTTTCAGCGGCCTTACCGGGCATGCGAATTCACATGCACCGCATCCGGTGCATATTTCCGTATTTACTTCCGGTATAACAAGACTTTTTTTAAAGGGAACCATATGAACAGCTTTGGTGGGACAATGTTCTGAGCAGGCACCGCAGTCTGTACCGTTGGTGTATGTTACACAGTTTTCAATGATGAAAACTGATTTACCTGTCTGTATCATTCTTTTGGCAGCAAGTGTCTGTTTTTTTATTGCATCTGTGGGGCATATATCACTGCAGAGAGTACAGTCATAATTACAGAAACCTGTATTGAAATCCATATATGGCTGCATAATACCGTGTAATCCATATTGCAATACCGCTGGCTGAAGAACATATGTTGGGCAAGCGGATATACAGAGCGAACATGCGGTACATCTCCTGTTAAATAATTCGATTGAAACTGAGCCGGGCGGTGATGAATAACTAATCCGTTTATACTGCTTCTGTTTACCGGGATCCTGATAGTATAAGACATTTTCATTGTTATCTTTCGGGGAGAGGATCCGTGGCAATAAAAGTAACCCTGCGAGAAAATTTAATCTTGAGATTGCCGCACTACCTTTATTTTTATCAGGTGGAACTCTATTTTTATCTTTCTTAAAAAAAGCCGGTAATGTCATGGAAATACTCTGATTAGGGCAGAGTGATATACAGTTGAAACATGCGACACATCTTGCAGTATCAACAAAGCTTTTATTGTAATCAATACATCCGCTCTTGCATACTCTTTCGCATTTTCCACATTGAATACAGTTTTCATGATTTATACGAATTTTAAAAAGGGAGAATTTTGAAATAATTGAAAGCATTGCACCTGCCGGACAGATTAAATTACAATACAATCTCCCCCTGAAAAAACTTAAAACCATGATTAAACTGAAAAAAGAAAGTGAAAAAGCTAATCCTGCAATTGATGGTCTGATGTTTAATGAATGAACAGAAAACACATTTTTTTTAATAAGAAATGAAGCAAGGCCGTTATTTACTTCAATTAAAGGATATGATGCAGTATATGTGATAAACCTTCCGAATATACTGAAAGGATCAAGCCAGAGTATGATAACAGTTCCAGATGTGAAAAATGTCAGAACAGATATAAATAATATAGAATAAAAAATTATATAATGGGATTTTGAATAACCTGAATTTTTCTTTTTTAAAAACATATTTCCCAAGCGTATGAAAAAATCCTGAAAAAAACCAAGCGGACATATAAATGAACAGTAAATTCTTCCCGCTGCCAGGGTGAGTATTATTATCAGTATAAATCCTGTACCTTCAGGTGAAACATAATTTATAAAAGATAGGAGAGAGGGGATGAGCTGAAAATATGTCAGTTTACTGCTTAAATGTTGAGGGATAAGTCTGTAGTAATCAGCGAAAATAAAAAACAGCAGAACTGTAAGCGTCAAAGAAATTACTATACGGAAAGTTCTGAGGGTCTTCATTTTATACTTGTATTCGTTTAATCGTGATCTTTGAAAGATCATTATTTCCGAGTCCCATTTCACCTGCAAGTTTTATATAACGGATATCTGCCGGGCTCTTTAATCCTGATGTCTTTGCAAGTACCATTGCTGAAGCTGAGTCAGCAGCAACAGGATCTGTAGAGAAAAAAAGATACTTCATATTTTGAGTGTCAGTTATGCCGTAACCCCTCGGACCGTTTCTTGTCATGACTCTCCATCCGTCAATAATCACAAGGTCAGGTTTTCTGAATGTTGAAAAATCAGCTATGCACTGGTGTAAATCTCTTCGATGCCATTCACCTCTGTCCCATACAACACCCATCAGGTTTTTCATCGATGCTGTAAGCCCGGTTGAGGAGTGGTGTTTCAGTACCGGTATGTTGATTACTGTATCGCATTGAATAAACAGTTTATGTACCAGTGTTTCCTTCAGCACTCTCCCTTTAGGTAGAGAAGTTTGTATATAGTATTCTTTTGATGAAGCAGGAACAAGTTCAGCCCCTGTTTTTGCTGCGGCATTCTGTATCCCGCTTTTTTTATAGCAGTTCTGCCACTGGTCACATGTATGATCAAACAGATAAACTTTAGATGCTCCTGCTTTGTAACATTCTTTTATCACTGCTTCAACAAGGTCAGGATTGGTATTGGCGCCGTATTCCGGAGATCTGTCCCATCCTATGTTCGGTTT
>DAISJZ010000002.1:0-117002 GCA_036821145.1 Spirochaetota bacterium | reverse complement strand
AGGTTGTCAACTGTCTCCTTTATAACCGGGTCATTTGTGTCTTTACAATAAACAGAGTATTTTAATACCGGGATACGGGTGCTTAAAAAACTTTCCCTGTAAAACTCGGTTTTAAAAATCAGATAGTATCCTTTAATGGCTTTACCGTAACTGAATATTGCTGAATGTTTTTTCCGGTCATCAACATCAGAATACTTTACACTGAAACCGTAAACATCGGGAAAAATGCTGTGAGAATCTTTTCGCTTAAGAACGCTTTCCAGTGCTCCAAGTGACTGCATTGTGTCAGTATAATTATTTTTGAAAATTGAACCTGTTATTATATCCCTTTTAAGTTTATTAACATCTGTTGTAAAAAACTTTGATATTGACTCATCCAGTGTTCTTATTTCATCAGTTTCGGGAAGGTACTCGGTCACAGATTTTATGGTAGTATAATCTTTTTCCAGGGTGATCATGACAATCCGTTTTTCGGGCTGTGTGAAGTCTCCAATAATAATTCTTGTCACATTATTTATAGACTGAAGGAAGAAGTAGTTTTTGTTATCTGCTGTAACAGGGAAAAATCTTAACCTGTCGGGATCAACCGGCTTAACAAGAAGATCCATTGTTACAGCATAAATTATCCCTCCGGTCATAAAGAAAAGAATAATGAAGGATATCATTTTTTTCATTTTCATATACCTCTAATTAGATATTAATAAAAAAATGATAAAATTTCAATATTTCTATTAAAAATATACTTTATTAGAATTTTTTCAATAAAGAGGTATATGAAAAAAACTATTGTGAAAGCTGTCCATTTTGTATAATAACATCACTATCGCCGTTAACTTTTAATGTTGCCCCTGTTTCCTTTATCCGGATTATTGAACCATCCGGTGCACCGGACATCTGTGTTGTATTTCCGCTAATGGAAGTATGAGTTGTTCCTGTCTGCTCAATTTCGATGCTGTATCCCCTTGAATCTTTATTCACAAGATCCGCCGGATAGAGATTAACTGAGATTAATATAATTAAAAGTATGAAAAGTTTTTTCATAATAGATCCTCCTGTAGTTACAATAATCCTAAAAAAAAATAAGTCAAGGGTTCTAAATCTGTAAGGATATAATTTTATCTTGATTTAATAAAATAGTGTTTTATGGTTATAGCAGTAGTGCATGCAGAATAATTCAAGAGGTGTGTATCATGTTGATGAGGCTTTTTATATCCTTTATTACATTGCTGCTGGTTATTTCGTGCAGTACTGAAAAACCTGCTGTTATTAAAAAAAATGAATCATTATTTAAAAGTTATAAAGGTACAGCAAGAATAGTATCAATTACCCCTGTAAAAGATTCAGTTGATACAGAAGACAGTTCGTATATGCAGTTATATTTTGATTTTTCACCGGCGGATCCGGGTGCAAAAAATAATTATCAGTTTCCTGAAGCGGCTGATTCAAATATACTTTTAAAATATGATAATAGAAATAGTTTTCATAAAAACTGGATTTTAAAATGGGGTTTAAAGCCTGGGAATGAATATCCTGCTGTCAGATATGAAAACAGCGGTAAAGTAACCGGTGCTCACGTTTATTATGATGTAGAGTTATCTCCATTTAAATAGATACATATAAAGACTGACCGATCGTATTTAAAAAACGTTTGTTATAAAACTGTTCATCCGTTAGAGCACTTTTTTTTCTTGATTTTTTAATGAATACAATATTTTTATTTCTTTATATATATAAAATCTATTAACCGGTTTATTAGATAGCAAAAATTTTAACTTCACGGCTCCCCGCAGGATACCTGTTGTGCATTCAGTATCTTAAACAGACACCGTATATCTACATGTTTTTTGGATAAGTATTATTATTTTCGGAGTATTAAATGGATAATACAGGCGGGACCATTCTCCTGGTTGAGGATGAAGTTCTTATTGCAATGGCTGAAGAGAGACAGCTTGCGGCAGCAGGTTATAATGTCATAACAGCTTTCAGCGGAGAGGATGCCATTGAAATTGCTGTAAATAGTGAACAGCAGATTGATATTATCCTTATGGATATTGATCTTGGCAGAGGTATGGATGGTACCCAGGCTGCAATGGAGATCCTGAAATACAGGGAGATACCGGTGCTTTTTCAATCATCTCATACCGAAAAAGATATTGTTGAAAAAACTGAAAAGATAACTTCATACGGATATGTTGTTAAACATTCAGGCATAACCATTCTTGACGCCTCGATTAAAATGGCATTTAAACTGCATAAAGCATATAAGGAACTAAAAGAAAAAGAGGAGAATCTCCTTATAAAAGAGAGAGCTATTGAATCCTCCATTAATGCAATAGCAATTTCAGATCCTGATGGTAAAATAATATACGTCAATCCCTCTTTTCTTAAATTATGGGGATACGATGATATTAACGAAGTGATCGGCATGAAAGCATCAATGCTGATGAAGAAAAGCGGAAAAAATGAAACTGCATGCGATAATCTTTATACAGCCGGAGGTATGCGAGGTGAGATGATTGCGCTCAGAAAAGACAACACGGTATTTGATGTCGAAACATCTGCCAGTGAAATTTTCAGTCAGCAAAATAAACATCTCGGATTAATTGCCGCATTTCAGGATATAACTGAAAGAAAACTTGCTGAAGCGAGGATTAATGAGAGCAGAGAAAGTTATCGTGTACTTGTCGAAAATATTGAAAGCATGGTTTGCGAGGTGGACTGTAATGGTTGTTATACATACTTAAGCCCTTCATATAAAAAAATCACCGGATATTCTCCTGAAGAGCTCATGGATAAGCCTGTAACGGAACATATTCACCCGGATGACTTTAAGCAATGGAGTACTATCTGCTGCTCCAATAAAAAGCCTGATAATTCAATACGCGGTACATGGCGTTTTAAAATTAAAAACGGAGAATGGAGATGGCTTGATTGCTCCATAACTTTTTTTGAGAAGACTCCGGGCGGCCTGCGTGCAGTAGTTATATCAACTGATATTACAGAACGTATAAATGAAGAAGAGAAGATGAGGGATATCATCAGACAGAATGAATTATATCTTGTTGAACTTCGTGAACGTGTTGCTAACAACGCGGCAATAATACATACTTTTGTCGATTTTCTGATGGGTAGATTCGAAAATGATGCATCAAAATTAATCTTTATACAGGCGGAATCCCGTATCCGTTTTTGTGTCTCTATCTACGAAAAGTTTCATGCACTACCGTGCCCTTCCGGCATTAATTTATATACTTGTATTCATGATATACTTGATTCAATTAATATAATTAATAATGAAATGAAAGAGAGCATAAGTGTTTCAGACAAGATGTCTGAGATTATGCTTAACATAAAGTGGGTCTTGCCGCTTGGGCTTGTTCTTAATGAGCTGATAAGTAATTCGTTAAAATATTCTTATTCCGGAGACATGCAGGGTGAGATCGAAATCAGTCACCTGTGTCATCCCGGTAAAATTACTCTCTGTATAACCGGCAAAGGAAAAGCTTTCACAGGGGTTGAAAAAAATAATAAAACAATTAATTTAGGGCTTAGCCTTGCTTTAAAGGTTGCTGAAATGATTAATGGTGAAATTCAATTCAGCGATGAATCAGGAACAGGATGCTCCTTTACATTCTCCCCATGAATCAGTGAATTAATATCTTGACACTTAACAGAGTCAACCGGGTTAATCCATTAGTATATTGAATAATAAAAGAACCCGGCAGAAACTGATGAAAAATAATAAAAAAAATTATTCCAGCCCTGTTGAATTTTCAAAAGAAAACAGTTATCTATCGCGTCTCAATTATGAAACCGGGATAAAACTGACTGGTCCTGAACCTCTTGCCCGAATGGACTATACTGACGAGTTGAGGTGCAAAGACAGGGCATTTTCTTCTTACTGGTATGAATCCGGTGCGAACTGTCCGGCTTCTCATATAGTTGAATCTCCACTTCCGCGATATTATCGTACAACAACCAAAAGGCGGGTTCATAGAAAAAGCGGCAGTATTATACTCTCATCAGATGAAGTTTCCATAAGTGATAAACCATCCCTGCTTGAGCCTGAGTTTCATTCATCAATTTATTCCATGCTGGGTTCTCTTCTTAATGAAAAAATCAATACCCGTATCGGTGGTCTTTTAAATTTTATTATACTGCGAGGCAGCTATGAGGCTGCTGCTGTTATTTTCAATGTGCGGGTTTTAAATGGTGAAACAGTTAACGGCCTGACGAAAATTGCGGAACGTCTTCGGGAATATTTTAATAATGTTGAGGCAGCATTCCTCTACCATGATCCTGAAGGTTCAAAATATTATCTGAATACATCATCAGAGATTGACGGCCCCAGAGTTAAGAGGCTTTTCGGCAACAGGAGCCTCAGTATAAAGGTTAATGATATAATTTATACTTTTGCTCCAGAGGGTTTTTCGCAGGTCAATCTCTCCATCTGTCCCGAAATGCTTAATAAAGCTGAAAGTCTGCTCAGGCATGAAGGCGGCGGGCGGCTTATCGATTTGTACTGCGGGTACGGCTTTTTTTCATGTTTTCTTTCATCCGGATACAATGAAATTGTCGGTATAGATTATGGTGAAGCAGCAATCGATTCAGCAAGGGAAAATATTAAGCGGATAAAACCGAAGGCAAAATGG
Source organism: Spirochaetota bacterium (assembly GCA_036821145.1). GTDB lineage: Bacteria > Spirochaetota > UBA4802 > UBA4802 > UBA5550 > UBA5550. The sequence continues at coordinate 112,350 of DAISJZ010000002.1, read as the reverse complement.
GACTTTTATGCCAGAAGGATTGACAGAAAAACTCTCCCGGCTCTTCTTGGAACCAGCCGATTTCCGGAATATCTGATTCTTGATCCTCCGAGGAATGGAACTGCTCAGGGAGTTATAGAAATACTTGCTGAGCGTAATCCGGAGAGTGTTCTTCATATTTTCTGCGGGCTTGAAACAATTCCATTCGAGCTTGAAAAATGGAAACGGGGAGGGTATCACCCTGTTAAATGCGTCCCTCTTGATATGTTCCCCGGCACCCCGGACCTGGAGGTAATGATACTGTTTAAAAGAACCGGAAAGACTATCCGGAAGCCGTCAGGCACCGGAAGATGATTTTTAATCATTAAAAACTGAGCTGTTATTAAAATCGGGGAGATAATTTTTATGACTCTCCAGTTCCTGCAGGAGAAGATTTTTAAAACCAAGAGTATGAGCATAGTCAACAATTCTTTCGTATTCTTCATGGAGAAGGGTACGGTTTAATTCCGGATAGTCATGATCATAATTACCCTCGCAGGGATGGAACTGTGACATCAGAGATATATAATTTCTACGATCAACTGTTTCAAGAAAATCAAGTACCTGCATTGAACTATCCAGGTGACCGGGGATTACCAGGTGACGTATTGCAATCCCTTTAACAGCTTCGCCTCTTTCATTAAACTGCATCAGCCCGGTCTGGTTATACATCGCTCTGATTACATCTTTACCATGGGTGTACATTGATGGAGCACCGGAAAATTTTTTACCGGTCTCATCATCACCATATTTAAGGTCAGGTAAATATATATCAATCAGTCCTTTCAGAAAATCAATAGTATCAATTGAATCATATCCGTGTGTGTTGTAAACGAACGGTAAATTAAAACCGCTATCCTTTGCTTTGCTGATTGCTTCCCTCAGGTGATGCGCATAAGGTGCAGGTGAGACTAAATTAATATTGGCAGCACCAATTGATTCAAGTTCCCTGAATATATCGACAAGTCTTTGGACCGATACAGTTTCGACTCCGGAAGTTCCTTTCCGTATATTCCAGCGGCTAATCTGCCAGTTCTGACAATACCTGCACTGTAAAGTGCATCCCGCAAAAAAAATGGTCCCGGAACCTTTTTGGCCGGTCAAAAAAGGCTCCTCTCCTGTGTGTAATCCGTAATGAGCTATATATATTTTATTATCAATACCGCAGCTTCCGGTTTTTAAATTCCGGTCAACTCCGCATCTGAAATTGCAAAGATTGCAGTTCAAGTATAACCTCTTGTGTAATTATTACTGAGTTAAAATTAACAGGTGTAATAAAAAAAGTGATATCAAAAAGTCTATCAGTAATTTACTATTTTTCTTAAAAGTATTTTCTGCATAGCTATATTTTAAAATTAGTGTTATATTATAGATAATTATCATAATTTAACGGGGGAGCAAATGAATAAAAAAAGGATACTGGTTGTAGATGATGATTCAGATATTATTATGTCAATGAAAGCAGTTCTTGAACAGAACGGCCATGAAGTGGAAACTGCAAGAAGTGAAAATGAATGCATGGAGAAATATGCATTTTTTAATCCTGATATTATTTTTCTCGATATGATGATGGAAAATATGGATTCCGGGTTCAGAGTATGTAAAGGGATACGGGAATCGGATCTGGATGTTAAAATTTATATGCTCAGTTCGGTGGGAAGTGATAACGCGGGGACAGGTGATGTGCATGAAGTAGGTTTTAACGGTTCAATGGAAAAACCTGTGAGTCCCGAATATCTTTTGAAAATGGTTGAATAATATATATTGTTTTTAATTTTCAGGTGTTGTATATTTTTCGCAAGGGAGATAGTTTGATAATGCCTGGAAATGATGTGACATGTGAAAGAGGCGGTCTGTCCAGAGCCAGGATTGTTGAGTTGCTTTGTCTCAGAGGTGATGAGCAGACTGCACTTCATAATAAAGCTTCCGCTATAAGAAAAGCTAATCTTTCAGATTCAGTATATATACGCCCGCTTGTTGAATTTTCAAATATCTGCAACAATGACTGTTTTTACTGCGGATTGAGAAGGTCAAATAATAATATTAAAAGATTTGAGCTTAAGCCGGAGGAAATTCTTGCAGTGGCGGATGATGCTTCTGATGCCGGGATAAATTCAATTGTTCTGCAGTCAGGTGAAAGACGTGACAGAAAGTTTACTTCATATGTATCCTATACGTTGAAACTGATAAAAGAAAAACATCCCCGTATGTGTATTACTCTTGCTGCAGGTGAACAGGAACGGGGAGTTTATGAAGAATTTTTTGAATATGGGGCTTCACGTTATATCCTCAGAATTGAAACAACCAATGAGGAGCATTTTAAAAAACTCCACCCCGAATCGCAAAGCTTCAAGCATAGACTGCAGTCTCTACATGAATTGAAAGAGATAGGATTTCAGATCGGCACCGGTGTTATGGTTAATGCTCCATTTCAGACCCTGGAAAATCTTGCGGATGATATATTTTTTTTCAGTCTCCTTGACCTTGAGCTCTGCAGTCTCGGGCCTTATATACCGCATAGTGATACACCTTTCGGCGGAATTGAATATCTCCCTGAAGAGACGCTTAATCTCGGACTGAATATGATTTCAGTTGTCCGTCTTGCCCTGCCTGATGTTAATATAGCTTCAACGGCATCTCTTGACAGCCTGTCATCTGACGGGAAGGAGCTTGGACTTGCTGCCGGAGCTAATGTAATACTCCCCCGGTTATCATCAAGTGGTATAAACAGAGAAGGAGCACTTGATGATGATAAACTCCGGGGCGTAATGGAATACAGGTCACTTCTGAAGAATCTTGAGGCCAGGATAATAGAACTTGGTTATACCCCTGATGCAGGTGAAACCGCAGATAACCGGTATTATATGCAGAAAGTAAACAGTGTTGCTGATAAGTAAAATCTATCCTCCCGAAGAAGCTATAACGTAATTCTGATTGACACCATGTTATACCGGTGGATATCTATATCAGAAATTGCAGCAAAATCTCTGTTTTTGGAATAATAATACTATTTTTTGTGCATTATTAGCGCGGGGAGATGCTGCTGATGATAAGGAGGAGTTGTAATATGAAAAAGGGTTTTTTAGCAGTATCACTTTCCATGATCCTTGTTGCTTTTATAAGTGCTGGATGCGGTAAAAATAGTGGAAAGAATCTTGTTCTGGCCACAGGAGGAACATCAGGGACATACTATCCATATGGCGGAGCAATGGCTCAGATTTTTAACACAAAAGTACAGGATATGAATGTTACAGCACAGTCAACAGGTGCATCAAGCGAAAACCTGCGACTGGTAGGCAAAGATGAGGCAGATCTTGCGATAGTTCAGAATGATGTTATGGATTATGCTTATAACGGAACAAAGCTCTTCAAAGGGCAGCAGATTAAAGGGATCAGCACAATCGCTACACTTTATCGCGAAGTTGTTCAGATCGTTGTAAGCCCTGACGCCAAAATTAATACAATCTCTGATATGAAAGGAAAAAAAATATCTGTAGGTGATGCGGGTAGCGGTGTTGAAGCTAACGCTATGCAGATACTTGCACCGGCAGGTCTTACATTCGATGATCTCAAGACAAGTCACCTTTCTTTTAAAGAATCAGGGAATGCATATCAGGATAAACAGCTTGATGGTTTTTTTGTAACTGCTGGTATACCCAACGCGGCGATACAGGAGATTACAGCTCTTCAGAAAGTTAAAATTCTTGCTCTTGATGCGAAAACAGTTGATCAGCTCGTAAAAGAATATCCGTTTTATACACCATATATAATCAAGAAAGAGATATACAAGGGTATGACAAGTGACGCTCAAACTGTAGCTGTCAAAGCAACACTCATTGCCAGAGATGATCTTGATGAAACAGTTGTATACAATCTGACAAAGGCTCTATTTGAAAATAAAGATGAACTCGCTAAAGCGCATGCAAAGGGAGTTGAACTTGATATAAATGAAGCAGTAAAAGGTGTATCTGTCCCGCTTCATCCCGGTGCTAAAAAGTATTACATGGAAAAAGGTATCATAAAATAGCACCGGACTTTTTAAAAATAAATGACAACGATATGGCTGGCAGAACCTGTACTGCCAGCCATGCTACGTTTGTCAAAATACTGGCTGTCTCAGTGTTTCTAGTCGCTCTTTTACTCTTTCCTGTTTTTAAAGGTATTACAATTACTGATTATAAAACAGGAAAATTGCTTTATTTCAATTCTGCTGATACGGGTGACAGATTCAGTGTAAGGTATATTCATTCAGTCAATAAGAGTCCTGTGGAGGATTTTTTTAGAATTGATGATGATACTATTATCATAGAGAGATCTGTATTCACTGCATTTGGTGCGGGTGTACCGGCATCACCGGATGATGGCGGAATTCTGAATGTGTATAATGACAGAATAGAAGTTACAGAGATAAACAGAAGAATAGACGATTTTCTTCTGTTTATCGGTGTAACTGCTGAACACAGGTTTAAAATTGATCAGGATGAGTTTCTGCTTCGGGATATCAGTTCTGTGCAGCGGAGTCTCAGAATAGTAGTAAAAAGAATTTCTCTTCTCGATATAATTAAGCTCCGTTATTATTAAGCAGTTAATCGGCAATAGCTTATCAATGGTTTTTTATAGTTGCGAATCAATATAATCAAATAAAAGAAGGTCAGTTATGTCTAAACAGTCTGCCGGAAACCAATCAGGGCATGAACCTGTAAGTATTGAAAAGATTCAGGAAGTCATGAGTAAATATGATAAAGAATCCTTCTATAGAAAACTCGGAGGTAAGTGGGGCTTTATAATTGCAGCAGTCGCAATCGGCTTTTCTCTTTTTCAATTATATACAGCTGCATTCGGCATGCTCCCGGCACAATTGCAGAGATCTGTTCACCTCGGATTTGTCCTTCTGCTGGTTTTTCTGCTTTATCCTGCGCATAAAGGGAAAATTCATAAAATTACAGTTTCTGATCTTATGCTGGCCGCAGCAGGCGTCTCTTCAGCAGGTTATATAGTATGGAATTACCGTGACCTTATTTCACGGGCAGGAGCTTTTACTACTGTTGACGTGATTATCGGAGCAATTGGAATTCTCGTTGTAATGGAAGCGTGCCGCAGGGTTGTCGGTCTTCCTATGCTAACTATTGCTATAATATTTATTCTGTATGCATATTTCGGATCATATATGCCGGGTTTTCTTAATCACAGGGGTTACTCTGCGGAGAGGATAGTAACTCATCTATGGTTTACAACAGAAGGTATTCTCGGTGTACCTCTTGGTGTATGTTCAACTTTTATCTTTCTGTTTATCCTGTTCGGAGCATTTATGGAACAGACAGGTATTTCAATGTTATTTATCGATCTTGCTAACTCCATAGCTGGTTTCGCTGCAGGAGGTCCCGCGAAAGTTGCTGTTTTTTCAAGTGCACTTATGGGGACAATTTCAGGAAGTTCTGTTTCAAATACCGTAGGATCCGGAAGTTTTACCATACCTATGATGAAAAAAATGGGTTATAGCAGAGAGTTCTCTGCAGCGGTTGAGGCTTCAGCTTCAACAGGGGGCCAGCTTATGCCTCCGATTATGGGAGCTGCCGCTTTTCTTATGGCCGAGGCACTGGGGATGCCGTATCTTGATGTTGCTGTTGCAGCCATTATTCCTGCTGTACTCTATTTCTCAGGTATATGGATTATGGTGCATTTCGAGGCAAAGAAAAACGGGTTAAAGGGGATGAACAGGGAGGAGATCCCGAAATTCGTAAAGGTTATAGCTGAAAGAGGGCATCTCCTTGTACCCCTTGTTGTAATCGTTTATTTTCTGGTTTCCGGAGCGACTCCGGTAAAGGCCGCATTCTATGGAATCATTTTTTCAGTAGTTGCCTCCATGCTTAGAAAAAGTACACGTCTTACGTTCTCCCAGTTTATTGAAGCGCTGCAGGCAGGTGCGAAGAGTGTACTCGGTGTTGCTATTGCATGTGGTATAGCTGGTATTATCGTGGGAGTGGTTACACTTACGGGACTTGGCTTGAAAATGGCATCGGGGCTTCTTGTTTTATCCGCGGGAGTTAAATATCTCACACTTATTTTTGCGATGTTTGCGTCTCTTGTGCTTGGAATGGGAGTTCCAACAACAGCAAATTATCTTATAACATCAACAATAATGGCTCCGGCTGTAGTGCAGCTTGGCGTACCGGCTCTCGCCGCGCATATGTTTGTCTTCTATTTCGGTATAGTCGCGGACATAACACCCCCTGTCGCCCTTGCCGCTTATGCGGGTTCGGCAATTTCAGGAGGAAACCCCTTAAGAACCGGTGTTACCGCGGTTAAACTTTCTATTGCCGCATTTATCATACCGTATATTTTTGTAAATGATCCGGCTCTTCTTCTTATAAATGCATCAGTTATGCAGATAATAAGTATATCTGTGACTTCAGTTATCGGTATGGTGGGAATCGGTGCTGCGTTGGAGGCGTTCTATCTGACAAAAATGAATTATATAGAACGTATTGTCAGCCTTGCAGGTGGTCTAATGCTGATAGATCCCGGTTTGTTTACGGATATAATTGGCGTCGGTCTGTTCAGTATGGTAACTATTTCGCAGATTATAAGAAGAAAAAGAGAAAGTCATTTAAACGCATAAATAACCATTGAACTTGTAAGAGCAAAATCACCATAGTGGATTTTGCTCTTCAGGTGATATGACGCAATTTTCATCCATGCTTTATAGTCGGAGAGGGTTCTGAAGCTCCCTCTTGATTTAAGCAATTTCGGCAAGAGTCCGAACTCCACGGGCTGGAATACTTTTACATTTTTAAAACCGCTTTTTTTAAGGAGCAATGTAAGATTGCTCCTGCTGAAATATGAAAGATGTCCAGGCATGAAGTATTCATAATCGGGACCAAGAACTTTTGCCTGCCTTCCGTCCATGTTTGCTGTCTGTATCAGCAGCAGCCCTCCGTCTGTAAGAAGCCTGTAGCACTCTCTGACAGCAGAGGCGGGATCATCAAGATGTTCAATAAGCTCAATCATCGTAATAACAGAAAATTTTTCATTCTCGAAGGGGTGGTCTTTCAGGGTACCGCAATGGATCCTCTCTCCGAAAATTTTTCCTGCAAAAGCAGATGAGTATTCCGACATCTCTATTCCGTAAGTGGTATAGTACTTTGAAGCCGATTCGAGAAATCCGCCGAATGAACAACCGACATCGAGAAAATTCCCCGATTTTATATATTTATAAATTATTTTTATTCTGCTGTCCCAGACGTAGCTTGAGTATTTTTTAATGTTTCTTTCGTCAATATATGAATATTCTGCTTTTCCGTTATAGTAATCATCTGAATAGAAGCTCTTTACTGTGCAGTCATCAAATAAAGGGTTCATGAAAATAAAACCGCATGACATGCATACGTCTGTGTTAAAATGGAGAGAGTATCGGTTGATTCTGTATTTGTTTTTTATATTACTGCTTCCACATAGCGGGCAGCACTCTTTTTTTTCTCTGAACATCCGGTAGAATCCTCATTAGATTATTAAAACCGCGACTTATTATAAGTCAATTAAAAACGGATTTTTTTATTTACATTACGGGAGCGGTATGGTTTCATGAATGGCGAGTGTATGTAAAAAAGATCTTCATCCGGGAATATTTTTCAGCAAGGTATGATGAATAAAAATAAAGTTTTAAGCCCCAGGAGAATTCAGCGGGTCTATATTATAGATAATCAGCCTTTATACAGACTCGGGTTCAACCAGATTTTGTTAAAAAGCGGTTTTTTTGAAGTTTGCCTTGAGTCTGACAGCTATGTTTTTGACAAAGAGGAGCTCGCATGGATTAACCCTGACATCATTGTGATGGATCTTATTTATGATGGTAGAAGCCCTTTTGATTTCATTAAGTGGGTGAATGATAATTATCCAGCTATACCGGTGCTGGTTTTATCAATGTCAGATGAAAAAATTTATGCTGAAAGAGCATTAAAAACAGGGGCGACAGGCTATATTATGAAAAATGCAGACGGGAGCAGTATTCTTGCAGCTCTTAAATCTGTCGCAAAGCATGAACTCTATGTTAGTAGTAAAATATCCTCTCAAATACTCGTTAAATATGTAGGCGGTTCTGAAAAAATTGATCTTGAGCCCACATCTGTGCTGACAGACAGGGAGCTTGAAGTATTTGCACTTGTGGGCGGGGGGATGAACTCCCGTGAAATCTCCCGTGTATTGAATATAAGTATTAAGACTGTGGATAACCATAAGACGTCAATCAGGGAGAAACTTTCATTGAAAAACCACATAGAACTTTCGCAGAAAGCGGCACTCTGGCAGGATAAAGCCGGTTCATGGCGATAAAACACTTTAATCATATTATATTCGATCTGGATGGTACTCTCACAGATCCCGGAGTCGGTATAACCAGGTCAATTCAGTATGCTCTGGCAAAATACGGGAAAACTGAAAAAACTGCAGCGCTTTATAAATGTATCGGCCCTCCGCTGCGGGATTCATTCTGTAATTATTTCGGATTTACAATGGAGCAGGCAGAGGAGGCTGTTTCGTATTACAGGGAATATTTTTCAGAACATGGTATCTTTGAGAATGAGGTATATCCAGGTATCCCTGAACTTCTTGAAGAGCTTAAAGCTGATAACAGAATAATATATCTTGCTACAACAAAGCCTGTTATCTACGCCGAGAAAATACTGCGCCACTTTAATCTTTTTGATTATTTTACAGCGGTTTCCGGAAGTAATCTTGACGGAACAAATGGGGCGAAGAGTGAGCTTATAGCCGGTATAATCAGGAATTACAGAATAAACCAGCCGGTAACTGCTGTTATGATTGGAGATAGGAAATACGACATCGAGGGCGCAAAAGCCAATGGTATATCTTCTATCGGGGTTGGCTATGGGTATGGTGAGCCCGGCGAACTGGCTGATGCGTTTCCTGATTATATTGCTGAAACTGTTCCTGCTCTTAATAAAATTCTTCTATAGTCTGATAAATCAATTAACATTTTCCGGTGGTTTTCAATGTAAATATCTCATAAGAATGACTTTTTTTAAAAAAAATCTTATGTCACATAAAAAAGTGCTTATCAAATTTAAAATTCTACCGAATACTATAATATAAAGGTTTAAAGGGGGATTTTTCGATGTTTGATGGAAGCGGAATGATGAGTACAAATTACATTATTGAGAAATCGATGAATGTTGAATCGCTCAGGCGCAAAGTAATTGCTGATAATGTGGCAAATGTTGATGTTCCTCATTTTAAAAGAAGTGAAGTTAACTTTGAAAGTGAACTTAAAAGAGCTCTTTATCAGAATAAGGATGTGAATGAAAACCGGCTTCCTGCAATTTTAACAGATGACAGGCATATACCTTTTTTCACTGAAAGAGATATAAAGTCTGTATCCCCGAGAATAAACGTTGATTATACAACTTCTATGAGAAACGACGGCAACAATGTTGATATTGAAAAAGAGATGGTGGATTCTTCAAAGAATATAATGAGGTATAATGCTCTTGTATCAGCTTTAAATCATAATTATAAAATGCTGAAAACAGTAGTGAGAACAGTATAAGGAGCTGTGAGGTAAGCTATGGGAATGTTTGATAGTTTTAATATATCGTCTACCGGTTTAACGGCACAGAGGCTCCGGATGGATGTTATAAGTGATAATATAGCAAACGCAACAACTACCAGAACACCTGAGGGGGATGGCCCCTTTGTAAGAAAGCGGGCAATATTCGCTCCTGTAAATATCAGGCCTAAGTATAAATCCCCGCTTGTTCCTGATCGTATTGACAGCGGAATAGGTAAAGGTGTCAGGGTGGTAAAGATAGAAAAGGATTCAAGCCCTCTACGGCTTGTGTATGATCCGTCACATCCTGATGCGATTCAAACCGGTCCGGAGAAGGGGTATGTGAGGATGCCTAATGTAAATGTCGTCACAGAGATGACAGATCTCATATCGGCGTCAAGATCTTATGAAGCAAACGTAATGCTTGTTAATAATGCCAAAGGGATGTTTTCAAAGGCTCTTGAAATAGGCAGAACAGGCGCATAACAGGGAGGTGTTTTATGTTCAGGGAAAGAACAATGATGGAAGAAGTTAAAGTAACTCATGATTTGTCAGGAAAAAACAGTGTCAAAAAGAGTGACAAAATAGCAAAATTCGATGATGATTACTTTATGAATCTCAGAATTGAAATAAAATACGCATAACAGAAATATATAAAAAAGGGTGATAAAATGATTAACGGGATTTCAAATGGTAATATTGTAAGAATGATTACTTCTGATCCGCTTCATAACACAGGTGAAGCGCCGCTGAAACGTACATCTGACGATGTGTCCGGCTCTTTTGCAGATATGCTTAACAGTGCTGTTGCCAGGACCAATGATTTGCAGGTGGATGCCGAGGGACTCATGAAAAAAATGGTTATTGAACCTGAATCTGTTGATATCCACCAGGTAATGATTGCAACCCAGAAAGCTGAAATCGCTCTTGGCCTGACAAAGGCCGTGAGAGACGGTGCCCTTAATGCGTATAGAGAACTTATGAATCTCAGGTAACAGGTAAAATCGGGTGTAAAATAAAGCTTTTTACCCCCGATCCTGACATTTAATGGGAGTTTTTCAGGAAATTAATTGACATTTTGAGTTAATGTTTTATAAAAGTATATTATGTCACATTAGTGTATTGAAACAATCCCCTGTTCCGGAGGCATGAAATGGGTGATCTTTTTAAAAGAATATTAGATCAGGCTAAAGAGATATACGGAAAACTCGACCGCACCAAACGGATAATTGTCGGTGTTGTTATAATTATAGTTGTTATAGCTTTTGGTGTATTGTTTACTGTATCAAGTAATGAGCCCAATGTAATGCTTTTTGCTGAACTGACTTCTGATGATTTCGGACAGGTTACAAAAAAACTGGATGAAATGGGTTATAAATACGAAACATCAGGAACAGCATCAATTTTTGTCAAGCCGGAAGACAGGGCTCTTATAGTAACAAGGCTTGCCCAGGAAAATTTACTCCCTAAAGGTATCCCCGGATTTAAACTATTTGATATATCAAACTGGACAGAAACTGACAAAGAGCTTGATGTAAAGTTTATGCGTGCTCTTCGCGGTGAAGTCCAAAGGCATATAGAATCCCTTCAGAATATAAATAAAGCTGATGTAGAAATCGCGATGTCAGAGGACAGTATTTATTCAGATAATAATACTCCTTATACAGCCGCTGTTACAGTTCATCTCGCTCCTGGATATGATAAACTTTCGTCTAAAGAAATTAAAGGTATAATGTACCTCGTATCAAGAGCTGTGGGGCCGAGATTGAAGCCGGACGATGTTACTGTTACTGATAATACCGGCAGGATAATATCTGATTTCGATGATGAGTTTGAAAATGAAAAGAAAGAATACACTATAATCGAAATGCGCCGTAAAATTGAGGAGCAGGCGAGGGTCAGGCTCCTTAAAGAGATCCGTGAAGGTCTTGAGCGTATTTATTCATCAGACAGGATACAGATAGTCAGACTTAACATGGAGTTCAACTGGGATAAAATTTCAGAGGAGCAGACTGAGCATACTCCTATAACAATGGTCCCGGATGATCCCCGGACCCCCTATTCTGAAAGGAAGGTTAAAGATTCTCTTACGATTTCAGAAAAAAGTACAAAAGAAAATTTTAAAGGGCATGGCTGGAATCCTGAGGGGCCTGCCGGCACTGAAGGGAATACACCTCCGGGATATAAAGCCAGTGATGACCAGTTTGCACAGTATGACAAACAGGAAGATATTAAAAATCATGCCATTAATAAAACCATCCGTAATATTGCGAGAGATCCCTATGATATAACAAGACTTGCAGTTGCCATAGCAATTGACGGGCAGCAGGATCTCCCCAGGACACCGGATGGAGAATATGACCTTGATCCGGCTAAAAAACCTGTTCAGCAGCCCCTTGATGAAGAGGAGCTGAAAAAGGCTGAGAATATTGTAAAGAAAGCAATTAATTTTGATGATGCCAGGGGAGACCAGGTTGCTGTAGAAAATATTATGTTCGACAGGACAGCTTACTGGAATTCAATCCGTGAGGAATATAGAAGAAAAGAGCAGATTAAAATGCTTCTTCTTGCTTCACTTATAGGGGTAGTCGCGCTCTTTGTCGGATTTATACTTTTCAGGGCTATTCAGAAAGAGCTGGAGAGAAGGAGACGTGCAAGAGAGGAAGCGCTGGCTCTGGAGCAGCAGCGTATGCGTGAAGCCGCTCTTAAAGCCGCTGAGGAAGAGGGTATTGATGTTGAGCTCTCTCTTGAAGAACGTGCGCGGCTTGAGCTTCAGCAGAGCGCTCTTCAGCTTGCAAAAGAGCGGCCTGATGATGTGGCGCAGCTCCTCAGAACATGGCTTGCTGAAGAATAGTTTTTTAATTTGACATTTTATATAAAACTGTCGATAATATTATTAAATATTTATTATGCCGATTTGATCGGCAAAACTTTTTTTTTAAGTGTTGCGGGGTTAATTAATGCATCAGTCCAAGAAATCCCAATTGACGGGTAGGCAGAAAGCTGCCATATTTCTCGTTTCTCTCGGTTCGGATGTCTCATCCGAAATATTCAAACATCTCCGCGAGGATGAGATAGAACAGCTTACTTTTGAAATTGCCCGGCTCGACAAAATAGAACCTGATGATAAAGACAGAGTTCTGCAGGAATTTCAGGAAATGATGATGGCCCAGGAGTTTATATCCCAGGGTGGTATAGATTATGCCCGGGATGTTCTCGAAAGAGCTCTTGGCACACAGAAAGCTATTGATATTGTAAACCGCCTTACCTCATCACTTCAGGTAAGGCCTTTCGATTTTATACGTAGAACTGACCCGAGTCATCTTTTAAACTTTATACAGGGGGAACACCCGCAGACAATCGCGCTGATTCTTGCTTATCTTGATCCGCAGAAGGCAGCCATGATTCTTGCTGAGCTTCCGCATAACGTGCAGGCTGACGTAGCAAGAAGGATAGCTGAAATGAAGCGTACTTCTCCGGATGTTCTTCGTGAGGTGGAACGGGTTCTTGAAAGAAAACTTTCAACTCTGGCAAGTGAAGATTTTACACAGGCCGGGGGTATTGATACAGTTGTTGAAGTGCTTAACAATGTTGACCGGGGTACTGAGAAGATTATTATAGAAGCTCTTGAGGAAGAGGACCCCGAGCTCGCAGAGGAAATCAAGAAAAGGATGTTCGTATTTGAAGATATCGTGCTTCTCGACGACAGGTCTATTCAGAAAGTTCTCCGTGAAGTTGATACACAGGAACTTGCAAAGGCCCTTAAAGGTGTTGACGCAGAGGTTCAGGAAAAAATATTCAGGAACATGTCAAAACGTGCTGCACAGCTGCTCCGTGAGGATATGGATTTCATGGGGCCAATCAGGCTCCGTGATGTTGAGGAATCACAGCAGAAGATTGTTAACATAATAAGAAAACTTGAAGACGCCGGCGATATCGTAGTCGCGAGAGCGGGTGAGGAGGAACTCGTTGTCTAAACTTGTATTTAAACCGGGTGAAATACAGCAGGCCACTGTTGTTAAACAGGTGGATCTCCCTGCAAAATATCAGAAGAATCTTATTGATACAGATGAGTATCATGAGTTTGAAATGGATGAAGAGGGGAATCCTATTGATGTATATCAGGGACCTTCTATCGAGGAAATGGAGGCTGAGCTTGAGCGTTACCGTCGGGAGACTGAAGAGGAAGTCCGGCAGATGCTTGAACAGGCAAGAGCCCGTGCCGCAAAAATTGAAGAAGATGGAAAATCATCCGCTTTTACTGAACTTGAAAAAGTTCGTGAGCAGATAAAAATTGAGAAAGAGAAACATCGCTCTGAAGCTGAACGTGAAATCGAGCGTAGTAAATTTGAAGCTGAAAAGATAATTCTTGAAGCGGAAAAAAAAGTTTCTGAAATTGAACACGATGCCTACATGAAAGGCCATGAGGCCGGCCGTGAAGAGGGATACAAGGAAGGTCAGGCCGAAGTGATGCGACTTATAGACAGGTTGGGAACTATAGTATCTACGGCTGTTGATATCAGGGATGATATAATAAAATCTTCTGAAAAGCTTATGACTGAAATGATTCTTATGATTGCCCGTAAGGTAATTAAAGACGAGATCGTTGAACGTCGAGAAGTTGTAATAAATAATATTAAAGAATCGATCAAACGTGTAAAAGATAGAGACAGAATTGATATCCGTGTTAATTTTGCAGACCTTGATATGACAACAGCTCATAAAGATGAATTGATAAAAATGATGGAATCTCTGAAAAAAGTTAATATTTACGAAGATTCACGCGTTGAACGCGGCGGCTGTATCATTGAAACTGATGTTGGTGCAATTGATGCAAGAATATCAACACAGCTCGATGCAATTGAAGAAGCAATCAGGAATACAAGTACCCTGTAACAGAGATGCCGGATTAATAGTCCGGTATTTCAAATAGTTTTGAGGAGACATAATATTGATAAATATCCTGCCACATGAAAAAGTTGATATACTTTCCAAGTATAAGGAAATAATCGACGAAGTTGAAGTAATTAAATTCACCGGTCATGTGGAGCGGATTGTCGGATTAACGATTGAATCCGTTGGGCCAGCTGTTAAATATGGAGACCTCTGCAGAATTAAAACCGGGGAGAGTCAGTATCTTTATACCGAAGTTGTAGGATTCAACAGAAACAGGGTTATCCTGATGCCTATCGGGGATATGAAAGGAGTTGTCCCCGGTGCTGAAGTATATGCTGTGGGTACTTCACTAATGGTCCCTGTTGGCAGGGAACTTCTCGGGCGTGTAATTTCCGGAATAGGGAAACCTCTTGACGGCAAAGGGGAAATTTTTGCCAGAACTAAATATCCTGTCGAAGGACGAGAAATCAATCCTCTTAACAGAACAGTAATAACTGAACCTCTGTCAGTCGGTGTACGCGCTATTGACGGACTTATTACGGTCGGGCGTGGTCAAAGAATTGGAATATTCTCCGGTTCGGGTGTCGGCAAATCAACGTTACTTGGCATGATTTCAAGATATACAGATGCTGATGTTAACGTAATAGCTCTAATCGGTGAAAGGGGACGTGAGGTAAAGGATTTTGTTGAGAAAGAACTCGGGCCCGAAGGGCTAAAGCGTTCCATTGTTGTTGCAGCTACATCCGATCAACCTCCAATGCTCCGGCTTCGTGGAGCTTTTCTTGCTCATGCTATAGCTGAATATTTCCGGGATCAGGGTATGGCTGTCAATCTTCTTCTTGATTCAATTACAAGGTTTGCAATGGCACAGCGTGAAGTAGGTCTCGCTGCGGGCGAACCCTCTGCAACCCGGGGTTATCCGCCGTCAGTATTTTCTATGATGCCGCGACTCCTTGAGCGGGCAGGTACGAGCAATACCGGCGGTAGTATTACCGGTTTTTATACAGTACTCGTCGAAGGTGACGACATGAATGAACCTATTGCAGATGCGGCAAGGGGTATTCTGGATGGACATATTGTGCTTGATCGTAAGTTTGCAAATAAAGGTCATTATCCGGCTGTAAATGTACTGGCATCAGTTTCCCGTTGTATGAAGGATGTTGTGGATTCCAAACATCTTCAGGCTGCACTTAAATTCAGGGAACTGCTTGCCGCATATACTGATGCTGAAGATCTTATCAATTTGGGGGGATATGTGCGCGGTGCTAATCCGGTTGTTGATCGCGCTATAAGTATGATCCCTGTCATGAATGATTTTCTTAAACAGGATATTTATGAAAAAGATAATCTTACACCCATAAGAGATAAAATAATATCTATGATGATACCTGAAGAGAAAAAAGGTCGAACTGTTCAGCAGCAGGTTAAACCGCCGGCTTTCGCTCAGGTTGTGAGATAAACATATTATGAAAAAATTTCAATTCAGACTACAGAAACTTCTTGATATCAGGGAAGCTCGTGAAAATGAGATAAAAAATGAACTTATGAAAGTTCTGGCCCAACAGAATAAAGAACGTGTTTTTCAGGATGAACTGCGAAATAAAATACAGTATTACGAATCACGTCATCGCGAAATGCAGAAAAAGGGAGTGTGTAGGCCGGAAGACGCACTTGCAGTATTGCGGTTTGCTGATGTTTCCCGTAGGGCGATTAATGAAGCAGAGCTCAGAATTGAAAAACTTGAGCCTGAAGCACGGAAAATAAGGGAAAGATTAATTATTGCATCCCGTGATAAAAAAATTGTAGAGAAACTTAAGGAAAGAAAATTCGAAGAATACAACTACGAATTAAATAAAGAGATCGCTAAAGAGAATGATGATATGAACCAGAAGATATATCATAAAAAGTTAATGTGAGGTTATTTTTATGATTGATGATATGTATAATGTTATGGCTCGTATAAATGAAATTAAAGGTAAATTCGGTCTCAAAAGAAAAACGCAGGAACAATTGCCTCCTAATGAACCGGTTTCCGGCCAGACGTTCGGGCAGATGACTGATAATGCCGTTGGTATAATGAAAAAAGATCTTAATATTGATCCTGATGCTGAATTGACAAAGAGTGATATTGATAGAATCGTTAATTATTATGCATCAAAAAAAAATATACCCGCAGGTCTTGTGAGATCGGTTATAAAGGCTGAATCGGATTATAATGTAAATGCGATGTCACCAAAAGGCGCAATGGGTCTTATGCAGTTAATGCCTGAAACTGCAATGGGGCTTGGAATAGAGAATCCTTTTGATCCTGAACAGAATATTAAAGGAGGCGTTACGCTCCTCAAAGACCTGCTCGAAAATTACAAGGGTGATTATCGTATGGCTCTTGCCGCTTATAATGCCGGCAAAGGGAATGTAGATCGGGCAGGCGGGGTTCCGGATTTTAAAGAGACAAAGGATTATGTTCGCACAGTTATTGATTTTTATGTATCTGATGATGGTAAAGTTAGTAAATAATTTTGTGGAGTGATAAGTCATGGCTGTTTCTGATAGATCCAAGATAATATACCTTTTAATACTTATAGTCTTTCTTGCCGGGCTTGGTATATTCTGGCTTGATTATATTAATCTTATTAATATTTCAAAATACACGAAAGATTTTCAGGGTGAACCTTCTCTGGTTGTTGATGCATCCGGCGATGAGCCTTCTTTGGTTGAAAAAGAGGAGTTTGAAAAAGAAAAAGATAAAATTCTTGAACGTATTGAAGAGCTTGATAAAAGAGAGGCTCTTATTGCTGAGCGTGAAAAAGAACTGGAATCTGAAAAAGATAAACTCTCCCAGGTAAGAAGCGGTCTTGAACTTGAAAAGAAAAAACTTGAGGATGAAAAGAATAAAAATTCAGGTTACAGAAAGAATGTTCAGGTTCTTGCTAATAAAATGGCCAATATGCCTCCGGAAGAATCGGTTAAAATAATGGTTAACTGGGATGAGCCCCTGATTATTGATGTCTTGAGACAGATGGACACAGATTCAGCAGCAGCTGGAAGGATGAGTATAACAGCGTATCTTATTACACTTTTCCCGAAAGAGAAGGCGAGCCGTATAATGTATTTAATGACCCAATTGTAAATCGATCTTATTATTTTGAAAAATCATCAATTAGAGAAAGAAGTTCCTTTCTCCCTGTATTTGTTTTTGATGAAGTAACAAATATTGATTCTTTTCCTATCTCAAGTATTCTGCTGATTTCAGCGATGCTTTTTGCAAGTTCATTTTTTGAAAGCTTATCGCATTTTGTGAGTGTGATAGCAACAGGTATTTTGTTATCTATCAGAAGGCTGATTAGATCATGTTCATAATCTCCGGGAGTTCTTCTCGAATCAATCAATACAAAGGCCAGCTTCAGGTTGTCACGAGTTGTAATATATTCCCTGATCATCGGCATAAATTTCTTTTTCAGACTCATTGGCAGTTTGGCATATCCGATGCCGGGAAGATCAGCAAAAGAGCGATTATCATTAACAATAAAAAAATTAATAGTCTGTGTGACTCCCGGCCTTGCCCCGGTTTTAACAAGACCTTTCTGTCCTAAAAGCATATTTAATAATGACGATTTACCGACATTAGATCTGCCGAAGAAAGCAAATTCCGGATAAGAAAAAGAGGGGAACTGTGAGCTTTTCACGCAGCTTGTAAGGAAATTTGCTTTTTTTATGTTCATGTTATTTTTTTCTCCATCAGTATAGCGTCATCATCACCATAATAATTTTTTCGTAAACCTGTTTCAATAAAGCCGGATGATTTATAAAAGTTTAAAGCATTAGTATTGTTTTTACGTACATCTATATATATAGCTGATATTTTTTCAGAACTGTTGCTGTTTATCAGGTAATCAAGCATCATTCTTCCCAGTCCCAGTCTTTTGTAATTGTTTTTGACTGCTATGCTGTTGATTTGCAGTTCTCCGGCAATAATCCATGCAATAGCGTAGCCGGTGATTAAGCCGGATTGTTCAGCTACAATAAAACAGGAAAACGTTCTGCCGAGCTCTTCAGCGAATTGATTATATGTCCAGGATTTTATGCTTTCAGCCTCAATTTCACAAACCTGTTGCAGATCTGTAAATACAGCTTTTCTGATTATAACAGGAATCATTGTATAATTTTTTTTAAAATCAGATTTTTGGCAACTATTTTAATCTATTTTCAAGAAAGCATACTTCGAATTCAAGGTGAGGAAACTTCTTAATTAAAATCTCATCATATCCATGCTGCTGGTTCCATTTCTTTAACACTGTATTTTGATTCATAACGCCAATTGATATTGTTTCAACATCATGGTTTTTACAGTAGTTTTCGGCAAAAGTAAGTATTGATTTTCCAAAACCGTTGTGTCTAAGTTCAGGGAGAATGCATACTCTTTCCAGATAAACTGTTTTACGCTCATTGGTAAACTCAAGAGCAAAAAAGCCACAGGGATTATTGTTTAAATATACTCCGAAACATTCAGACTTAGACGCAATTACTTTTAAATTTTCCAGAGTGGTGAAGGCGGGATTTGTTGGTGAATTCTCTTCGGTAAGACTATATTGGTCAGCGACTGTTATGAAAGATTTTTTTATTATATCTGCAAAGGAATAAATTTCATTTAATCCATTAATTTTAACAATGAATGGCTCCACTTATTTAACCAGGTTGGCTATACAGTCAAGAAGCTCCTTATGTGTAAAAGGTTTCTTTAAAGTAGCATCGGCTCCTAAATATTTAGCAGTATTAAGATAGCTTTCAGAATCAATTCTTCCGCCTCCAGATATTGCTATAAGTATGATGTTTGGAAGCACTTTTTTTGTTTCAATTATAATCTCAATCCCGTCTTTATCCGGCATAATAATATCGGTAATGAGTACATCAGGTTTAAATTCATTGACCTTTTTCATAAGGTCAAGACAGCTGTCAATTGCCATTACTTCATAGTTGTTCATTTCGAGTATTTCTTTAAGGCTCTCACGAATAACTATATCGTCTTCAACAATAACAATTCTATTCATTTGTTTGCTTACCGGAATCATAATTTATGTTAATATATCCTGTTTTTTGCTGATGTCAAGTACTTATCTCACTTAAATGATGTTCATCATCTGTATGTTTGAATATTTATTATATATTCCAAAATAAAAATACTGTAATTTAAAGTCCATTTTTTTCCTTAACTTTAATAAATAAATTTTTGTTGCAATTTTTTAATTAAAAGAAAATATGAGACATAATATGAAGAAAGCAGTTATCATATCATTTCTAATAATGATTTTCCTGAATGTCAGCTTTTATACTTATGCTGAAGAAATATCAGGAGCGGCAGATGTTAAAAAGGCTGCTGATGACATGAAATTTGTTAATGCACTGGGCTTCTATAAACTTGAAAAATACGACAGGGCATTAAATGAGTTTTATGAATATTTAGAAATATATTATGACGGTATACACAGGAGTGAAGCCCTCAGAAAAATAGCAGAGATTCATATAAAAAATTTTAATTACCAGAAGGCGATTGAAGCTTACAGCAGGTTATATCAGGAATTCAGCGGTACTGAAGAAGGTCTTGATGCTTATTTTCAGGCGGGGATATGCTATAAAAAGATGGGTTTTGATATAAAAGCAGAAACTATTTTTAAATATATTCTGGCTAATCATCCCGGAACATCGGCTGCATATAATTCAGAAATACAGCTTGAGTTATTAAGAATGGAAAATGAATAAAAATATTGACAAATATCCAACCAGATTAAATTATGCCCTTCTAATTCCAGTTGTTTATTTATAATTTGTTTATTATTTTTTTATCACTATTATCCAGCATAAATACGTAATTCTTTTCGTATCTGCATAAGTACTGGCTGAATAGTTAATAACTTCTACGTTAAATTAAACAATGAGAAACAATATTGTGAGGTATATATGCCATTACAGAAATTAAGAAATATCGGTATTGCTGCGCATATTGACGCAGGAAAAACAACTACAACTGAAAGGCTTCTGTTTTTCACCGGTGTTACTCGTAAGTTGGGAGAAGTTCACGACGGTGCTGCAACAATGGACTTTATGAAACAGGAACAGGAAAGAGGTATAACTATTGCTTCTGCTGCGATTTCCTGTAGATGGAATGATTATGCTATTAATATCATAGATACTCCCGGTCACGTTGACTTTACAGTTGAAGTCGAACGTTCGCTAAGGGTCATTGATGGAATGGTGGCGCTTTTCTGCGCTGTTTCCGGAGTTGAGCCTCAAAGTGAAACGGTCTGGAATCAGGCTGACAGATACAGGGTGCCAAGGATTGCTTTCGTAAATAAAATGGATAGAATCGGAGCTGATTTTAGTGAAGTTATCGGCCAGATGGATAAGTATCTTGATGCGAATCCGGTTGCATTTCATGTCCCTATGGGAGCAGAAGACACATTTACCGGTTCAATAGATGTAATCGAGAATAAAGCGTATATCTTTGAAGGTTATGAAAAGAAGGAAATCGCAATTCCTGATGAATTTAAGGATAAAGTTCTTGAAGCAAGACAGAACGTTATAGAAAAGCTTGCTGATTATGATGAAGAGATAATGGAATTATTTCTTGATGGGAAAGATGTAGATAATGAAAAATTAAAGAAAGTGGCACGTGAAGCAACAATTAAAATGATGATTACTCCTGTTTTCTGCGGTTCTTCGTATAAAAATAAAGGTGTTCATCTTCTTCTTGATGCAATAGTTGATTATCTCCCATCACCTACTGACGTTGGAGCTGTAGTTGGAACAGATGTTGATGCTCCTGAAAAAACCCACACCCGCCACCCCAGCAAAAAAGATCCTTTTGCTGCTCTGGCATTCAAACTGATACATGATCCCTATGTCGGGCAGCAGACTTTTATCAGAATTTATTCCGGTGAATTAAAAACAGGTATGCAGGTTTACAATTCTACTAAGGATAAAGAAGAAAGAATCGGCAGGATTTTAAGAATTCACGCTAATGAAAGGGAAGAAGTTGATACTGCAGGGCCCGGAGATATCGTTGCTCTAATTGGTATGAAGTACACCAAAACGGGTGATACTCTTTGTGACCCGTCACAGCCGCTCCATCTTGAGAATATATTTATACCGCCTTCAGTTATTGAATTAAAAGTGACTCCTCCTACAAAGAAAGAGGATGAAAAACTTGGAGCTGCCCTTAGAAAGTTATCTATGGAAGATCCATCATTCAATGTAAGGTATGATGAAGAAACAAATGAGACTATTATTTCAGGTATGGGTGAACTTCACCTCGAAATAATTATCGACAGGCTGAAGCATGAGTTTGGTGTTGAAGCGCAGGTCGGTGAACCCTCTGTTGCATTCAGGGAAACAATTACAACTGAGCATGAAGTAAATTACAAACATGCTAAACAATCCGGCGGTAAGGGACAATATGCGCATGTCGTTATGAGGATAGAGCCGAATGACGGTAAAGGTTTTGAGTTTATAGATCACATTAAAGGTGGAGCTATACCGGCTGAATATATTCCATCAGTACAGAAAGGTATTGAATCTGTAATGACTGAAGGTGTTATTGCCGGATTTCCTGTGGTAGATGTAAAGGCGGTTTTAATTGATGGAACCTACCACGATGTCGACTCTTCAGATATGGCTTTCAGAATATGTGCTGCAGTCGCGTTCAAACAGGCATTTCTTAAATCTAATCCGATACTTCTTGAACCGGTTATGAAGCTTGAAGTTAATACACCTGATGATTATATCGGTGATGTAATTGGTGATATTAATCGGCGAAGAGGTAAAATCGAATCAATGAGAAGATACAGGAAGGGTGCCCAGAAACTGAACGGTTTTGTCCCTCTGATGGAGATGTTCGGATATGCTACGCAGTTAAGAAATATTACAAGCGGCAGGGCAAATTATTCAATGGAATTCCATAAATATACTCCTCTTCCGAAAGATGTTCAGGAAAAAGTTCTTAAGAAGATAGAAGATAAGAAGAAAGAGAATAAATAAGCAATCTTTCAAAAAGATTATTCCCCCTAGTGGCCCGTATTAAAAAATGCGGGCTATTTTTTATTTAGAGAGAACTTTATTAAGTTCAGTAATCCATTCTTTCCCGGTTTCTTCAGATTTTTTGTAATAAATAAGAAATTTGTGGATTCTTTTACAAACATCGGGTGTTATGTGGTGTTCTATAATGCAGGCTTCTTTTTCAGCTCTGTTTTCGGGTACTTTTAAAACCTTTGTGAAAAATTCAGTAAGACAGATATGTCTGCTGAGAACCCTGTCAGAGATAATACTTCCGGCTTTAGTCAGTTCAATATATCCATATTTTTCATAGTCAATTAAACCCAGATCCTTAAGTTTATTCAAAGCAGAAGTGACACTGGGCATCTTTATCTTAAGTTCAGCAGCAATATCTTTAACGCGTACAACGCGGTTGTTTCTTGATAGTATTGCGATTGTCTCAATATAATCTTCCATGTGTGGAGTCAGTTCTGTGTCACCATAAAGTTTATCGAGATCTATTGAATATATATCTATCATATAATACCGGTCAGTTATAGTTTTTAATTTATATATATAATATTTGAATTATTAATATGTGTCAATTAAAAAAGGTCTGCAGCCGGTATGAGGTAAAAACAAATAAAAGAAGAGTTAACGTTCAAGTTTGAAATATGTTTTATCAAGAAACTCAAGATCTTTTTTAACAATACCTATCAGGGGCGAATCGCTAAAAAACTTCTGTTTTGAATCAGATTTTTTAAGAAAAACTCTGTAAAATTTTCTGGCGAGTTCAATATCTTTTAGTATCGGGTCTTTTTCATAGATTTTTGCAATTAGATAATATGCATCATCAATAGATTCTGTATTTTTATAATAGCGTATTATACGGAGAGCAGATTCTAAAGCCTGATATCCCTTGCCGTTCGCTAAATATAGTTTGCCTGTAATCAGTATCGCATTGTCGGCAATTTCATTTTCGGGATAAGAGGAGGAAACTTTCTGATAATTTTCAATTGCGCCAATTGAATCACCCTTTATTCGTAATGACTCACCTCTGTAGAACAGAGAAGCGGGGTATTCACCTGATTTTTCACCTACATTATTAAATTGAATTAGTGCGTTATCATAATCATATTTTCGTATATAGATTTTGCCGGCCCACATTCTTGCACTGTCGATAAACTTACTATTCGGAAAGTTCTTTATGATATCGTTAAATCGAATCAATGAATTGTCGTAAAGACCGCTTTCATATAACTGGATCCCTGTTTTTAATAGTATCTCATCATTCCCGGTCATAACCGGTTTTTTACTGATTTCTTCTGTTTGTTCTTCGGATTGATTACCTGGTTTGCTTTCATTTCCATTCTGATTTATCTCAGTTGTCTCGCCGGAGATAGGTGTAGAATCCTTTTGATTGTTTTCACCTTTTGATGCCGGTTCACTCTCCTCATTGAGGATACTATTAATCATCTCTTCAGTTTTATGAAAATCTTTTGTGTAGAGGTTTGTTGATAATAGCAATAGTGCAAAAATAAATAGTTTTTTCACTGATTTATTATACCTGAATCCTTATTAAATACTTCCGGATTGACTGTTTTATTCTTTTCCAGAATTCTTACTGGAGATTTATCCTGAGATCTTATATCGGTTTTATTGTCTTTATTGATTTTAGAATCATTATGAAGGATAATATCATTGTTGCCTTCGTCGGTCAAATTTTTTTCAAGCTGCCGTATAGGAGGAACAGTTTCATTATTAATTCTGTCTAAGTCTTCATCAATCGGTGTTTCTGTTTTATTAGAATGAATTCTTAAATCAGGATCAGAAATCTTATTCTGAGATTCAATCAAATCTTTGTTATAATGAGGTTCGAGTTTTTCC
Source organism: Spirochaetota bacterium (assembly GCA_036821145.1). Lineage (GTDB taxonomy): Bacteria > Spirochaetota > UBA4802 > UBA4802 > UBA5550 > UBA5550. The sequence continues at coordinate 87,962 of DAISJZ010000002.1, read as the reverse complement.
TGCAAAGGGAATTCAGCTTTATTGAAATTATTGATTGTAGATTCTTTTATAACCTCGTTTTCAAGCATTTCTGAAAAGTCACCTGAATCTTTTTCTCTGTTTATATCCACTTTGAAAGTATCATTAACAAATTCAGCAAGCGGAGCGCTTTTTATTTTGGCTGCCTTTTTTCCCATATTTATTCCTATAATAATACCTATTATACAGAAAATGAAAATTGAAAAGAAAAAGCCCCTTTTAATTGTTTGAATGGTTTGAAGATTCAAGGAATCTATAAGTTTATTTATGGCAATAATTGCTGAAGTAAGAAACTTTACAACCGGGTTCATTTTATCACCTGTCTATTATAAATATAACTCTGCATTTTTTTAGAAATATAAGGTTATCTTTATGACTGTATATTCTTTTTACATCATCATCAGATATTACAGGATTTCCGTTAAGTGATTTTAATGCTGTACAATAAAACGGGTGTTTACCGGCTTTTTTATGATTAACAGCTTCACGTTCACTGTTGGTATATGAAACAGCAAGATGTTTAACTGCTATTTTGCCCGATATATTATTCCGGCTGAAAATCTCAAGTCCTGATTCGTTAACAACTGCAGGTAAAAGTGCTGGTTTAATATTCAGACCGCGGGTGTCTATTATCAAAGATGTATATTTTGTAGAAAAATCATTATCACTTCGAATCGGAAAATTGTTTTCTGGAAACTGTATATTAAGTGTGTCGATTAAATATCCGAGTTTGAGTTCAACTCTGCATGAGGTATTCAGATAGCCGGCCGGCAGTTCTTTGAATATTGCATATTCATGCAGATAGTTACTTATTCTCTGTCTGATGATTTTGTCATTTATAATCAAATTTCCGATTTTTGTATCAGGATCAACCTGAATCTGATTAATGATGTCAGCGGCATTTAAAAGAGCTTTTTCTTTTGATTTTTGATATGATAGAACTCTTGCAGAAGAGTAGGAAATTGATTTACCTGTTTCATTATCTGTTGCAGATCCGCTATCGTTTATTACAATACTGCTTTTCCCATCTGATATTATAAAACCATTTGTCCAGTCCACTCTGGCTTCCGAAGGGGTTATTGCCTTTACGGATACAAATGAAAATATAAATAAAAATAGTATAAATGGGATTAAAGGTTTCATATGATTTTTACTTTATACCGGTTCCTGACTGAATTCCTGATTTATTTTAAATAATCTGCTGATAAATCGTTTAAGTTTAGATGATGAAATACAAACTTCATTATAGATCATTTCCTGTATTTTTTCATTATCGAGTAAATGCCTGGAAGTATAAAATTCTGCTTTTCTCATAAATGGTTTGAGAAGAGAGTTTATGTCACCCTCATTAAGAAGATTATTAATAAGAGAATACTTTTCATTTGCAGATTTATCAGATTCAGAAATTGAAGCAATAAGGTTCAGCTGTTGATTGACATAATTAATTTTTTGAATAAGTATATGGATGTCTGCGGGAGCTGTTTTAGAAAAGATTCTTTCAATTATTTGAAATGGGGTTTCCTCTGCCGGTTTTAAACTAAGTTTAGTGGCTGGGATTTCCTGTGTGTTCGCTATATAAGCTCCGCCGGAATTAGAATTAATTACTCTGACATTAACACGGGATGCTGAATCTTCAAACCATGATTTATAAAGGTCAAAAACGAAATCAGATATTACTTTGCCATCTTTGTTGAACTTCGGTACATACTTTATTTTTCTTTTTCTTATTACATTCTGATTAATTGTATCAAGATTTTTGTACCTGTTAATTTGCGGAAGCCAGTCGTCATTATGATATGTGCCGCTGCAATGGATTTCACGTCCGGTATAGGCAAGATCCTGGCCTAATAGTATAATCGGATTGCAACCCATATTAAGTAGAAGATCAAACGCGCTTGTTGCAACAGAACCACCTGATTGAATATCTCCGGGAGATTCAGTAAACTTTTCAATCCAGTCCATCACGGGTGTAGTTTCTCTTAATGTTTTACCTGTTGAATCCTGATAATATTTTGACGTGGTGCTGATTATTTTATTTCCAGAGTAATAATCGAGAATCGCAGGACAGCTTACCATATCTGAGACAAGTACTGTATTTTGGGGTTTAACTCCTGTAAAATGTTTAAAACTGTATTTTTGAGCATCAAGAGTCATTACAAAATGCGGTTCAATTCCGGCTTTGGTGAGAACTTTGAAAGCAGTATCTACGCATATAATAACAGCTGAGTCTTTTAAATCTCTGATGATATCAAGATCTTTTCTGAGTGAAGGGCCGGCTGAAACAATTATTCCCGGATAATTTTTGAATTTATTAAAAAAAGATGAAACACCGGCAGCCCGGCCAAGCCATTTAAGATTTGTGAAAATATTTTTTATCCATTTTTCTTCAAACTCAAATCGCGTAAGAAGATCACTTACACGTGATGAAATAAGCAGTTTCATATTTGCAAGTACTGTTTCATAAAAATCAGGATTGATATTATATGAAGGACGATGAATATAATGCGCAACTCCCTGGAAGGATGAAAGATCTATTGTCTGGAAATAAGCTGCGAGATCATTCTCATTTAAAATTGGTATAATATTTTCAAGGGCAGAAGGATTATGTTTTTTGCATAACTCAATTATAGACTGATCGTTTTCTATGGCGAGAATATTTGTTGCCGGGTATTTTTTTTTAAGAGCATTTATATGATAACCTAAGGCTATCCCTGACACAGCAATTATGGAACATTTTCCGGCATTGAAAGCATCAACACTTCTTTCTGATTCTTTTACTGGATCGTAAGCTGAATGAAGTTTAATATCCCTGTCTGAACCGTTATTTTTTTTTATAATAGTTTTTGAACCGCTTTTAGTTTCTAAAATTACGTAATCCATATCAGAGTTTCAACCTGCTATAGTCATCTGGCTGGCGTAATTAGTTTTCAACTTTTCATGAAAGTTTTTTAGTTCTTCAATAGTATTTATTTGCATCCATTCAAGGATATCTGTTTCAATGTAGTAGTAGTTGTATTTATTTTTTTCAACCCCGCACAGCATGTTAGCAAAGTATACGGAAAATGAAAGTTCTTTATATTCATCCTCAACATTCAGAGGTGAGTGATGGTTTTCTATCGCGAGTTTGAGGTTAGCTGGGAAGTTCCATTTCTCGGCAATTAATCCTCCAATTTCTGCATGGCTTATACCGACAGAGATTTCTTCAAGGATTGAAGATGAACGAAGCTGCTTATTTCTTGTGATTTCAGATATAGTATGAATAATCTTATCATCTGCCGACATCAGAACTATTTTCCCGATATCATGGAGAAGACCTGCAGTGAATGCAGAATCGGAAACAGCACCCAACTGTTTGGATTTCGCTATTAATGTAGAATAATATGCAACACGAATGCAATGTTCCCAAATTACTTCAAATTTCTTGTATTTATTCTGTAAGATTGTTTTTGCAGCACTTGCCGTGAGTATAAGGTTGAGGTTTTTTAAACCAATAATTTTTACTGCATCCTTGATAGTCATTATTCTTTTGCCGGGGACAAAACCGGCAGAGTTTGACAGTTTTATTACATCTGCAGACAGAGAGGGGTCCTGACTGATTTTTGAGGCTATCGCATCTATTGTAGAATCTTTTCTGCTGCATAGATTTTGAAGTTCAATAATATTTTCCGGAAAAGTGGGAAGCGTATCAACATCATCCAGGACTTTCTTCTTAACAGATGATATAATACTTTCTTCTTTCAGCTGTTTTGGTATGTTCACGGATACGGTTACGCCTTTACTGTCAGGGGCTATCGAAAGGTTATCAACTCCGATCCCTGAATTTTTTAAGAGAAAAACCATTAAAGCAAGTCCAAGTCCCGCACCTTCTGTAGAATCATAAATATCATTATAAGCGTCAGCAAGGTTCATGTACTTTTTTGATTGTTCAAGACGTGTTTTTATTCGGTTGAATTCCTCTTCAATGATTGCGACATTATTGAAAACGGTTACCTTGAGTGAATTGTCGGTTTTCTTAAAATTTATTTGAATATGATAATCATCCTGTGCTGTAATTTCCTCTTCAATTTCATCCAGTTTGTAAAGATAATCATCCTTAAAATTCTGCATTAAAAGATCATATTTTTCTTTATCATTCAGATCAACGCCTGCCTTGATAAAATAGAGCCTTTTTAAATTAGCCTTAAATGCATTGAAAACAATTTCTCTTATGATAGTTATAAGAGTTTCAAGAAGAAAAATATTCCCCTGGCTTGAGAGGATTTTTACAAGTATAGCATTAATCAGAAGAAGAGATTTTTCATCCACGAATTTTAAAGAGAATGCTACATCCTCACCTCTGAGGATTCTGTCAGAAAATGTTTTTCCATCGGTAAATAACATGACACCCTTATTTTAAGTTAGATATTTATTAATATTATTATCGGTTTATATTAATAAAAATAGTATGAGATTAAAAATCAATAATTAAAGAATTTTAATCTACATGAAAAGATATTTTAATATTATCAGTTTCAAGAGAGCTGATTAAATTTTTTAAATTACTGCTGATATCAGGTAATACATAAAAAGAACATTCGTCAATTATAAATTCACTACATATTTTTTTACAGGCTATCTGGTTGGGAAATGAACCATTATTAATTATTAATACATTAACTTTGGTACCGGTTTTTTTGAATTCATTGATTAATAAATCGATATCGTTTAAATCCTTAATATCAAGTATTAATTCAGTCATTTCTTTTTTATGTAATATAATATTTGAATTACCGGATGAAAAAATTATTTCTTCTGCTCTGATTTCCGCATGACCTTTTAATAAAAAAGTACATAAAATAAAAGCGGTATAAACAGGCGCAGCCCGTAATTTTCTTGTTAACTTTATAGGTAAAACCGGGATGAGTGATAAAGACAATAATAATATAACCGGAGTGATATTGTTAAGAAAAAAATTACAATCAAAACCTGCAAAAAAACCGGCACTGGCAATAAGTGCATGATATACATGTCTTGTGATTTCTGAAAGAATAAAACCGGATGATGGAATTATTGCTGATAGTAATAGTGTGCTAAAGGCGGTGTACATGAAAATTGAGGTGACGGGTATCAGCACAATGTTACTGAATAATGATATTGTGTTTATTTGATTCAGGTGAATGAGAATAAGCGGTAATGTGAAAATCTGAGCGGAGAGACTTACGGCTAATGAATTCCGGATATAAGATGGAAGCTTTATAAAAGATTTTTTGTAAACTTTATAAAAAAGGATAATTCCTAATGTCGCACTGAAACTGAGCTGAAACCCGATGTTAAAAATTTCCCACGGTGCTATTAGCACAATGATTGAACCTGTGAGCATTAAAGTGTTAAATGGAGCGGGCTTTCTGTGTATAAAAACCTGTGCTGCAAATAAAAAAAACATAAGGGAAGCTCTAACAAGTGAAATGGGCATGTCAGTAATATACAGGTATAGAAAAACTGACAATAGTGATAAAAACAGTAGAGTTTTTTTTCTGAAATTTAAAAGAAGCAGAAAGAGCGGAAGACCCGCAGCTATCCCTACGTGTAGCCCGGAGGCTGCTAACAGGTGAAGCGCACCGGCATCTCTGAATTGAATTGTTACGTCTTTTGAAACGGAACTTCTGTTTCCCAAAAAAAAGGCTTTTATAATATTTGCTGTATCTTTCTGGAAAAGAGAGTCTATTTTTTTTATAAGCTTTTTTTTAAGTATTTCCCTGTGACCCGGTTCTGCTTCTCTGATGGCAGTAATGTCATTATCAGTAATTGAAGAAATGTAATTTATTCCTTTCAACTTAAAGCTGTTATAGTTTTCCTCTGTATCCTTGTATTGTTTGAACTTAATGGGTTTGTGGATGAAAATCTCATCTCCCTTGTTTAATGAAATTCTACCATTATAATATAGAATTATTTTAATTTCCGGATATTCATTAGAATCCGAAACTTCAGCTGTAAGTTCAGTGGTATTCTTTTTCTCTGCTATATTTTTTACAATAGCAGAAAAATTAACTATGACTGAAGGTTGGTTTTTATATTTGCATAAATAATTAATATTTGTATAAATTATAGCTGGAATCGAAACAAATATAACAACTAAACATGTAATTCTGATATAGTATAAATTATTTTTGCGGTTAAAAAAATGTAAATACCGGTTGATGCATAGAATAATGAATACAATTGTCAGTATTAAAAAAATAATCCCTGCAGTTAAAACTGTTTTTGAAGGAAAGAATTTATTGTATATTAAAATAGTTGATGTGAAAATAGTGCCGCAAACAGGGAGAGACGGTACAGTAATTTTGTTTAAAATTAATTTAAATTCTTCCAACTTTAAAAACAAACCCCATACTACAGCCGTAAGATGAGAATTGACTGTCATTGCCGAGTGCAAATGTCCCGTATTTAGCAAAAAGATCTATAAAAAATTTTGTATTACCAGTTGTATTGAGTATTGCACTCAAGGGGATGTACAATCCTGATGAACCGTTGTGATCTTTGCTTGATGGAGGAGTCTCCATGTAGAGTCCAAGTCCTGCACCGGCAGAAATAAGTTCATTGATTTTATAAAAGTATTCTCCTGCCAGAATGAATTCAAGACAGGTAAGTGTTGTTTCATACGAACTGTAGGAATACTTTGACTGAAAATCTCCGCACAGATTTCCTGCAAATATTTTCAGATCAATTCCGCCAGTATACGACATCCCTGAAACTTTTTCCGTTTTGTACTGATTATCTATCCAGTCGCTGTATTCAGCTGAGTTGGAAGATATTGAAAAAACCGGACCAAGATAAGTATAGTTAAGAGATGATTCTTCACGAATCTCCTGTGAATAAACCTGAGATGTTAAAACTGTGATAAAAAAAAACAATAAGCAATTTTTAAACTTCAACAAATCTAACACCCGCCATTATTTTATATTTAACGGATTTTTTACGACCTGAGCGCTTGAAGGCACATTAAAGTCAAAGATACTCGGTATAACCGGAGCTGAAAAACTGATATTTGAGAGTGAAAAGTTATAAGAGCCGCCATTTTTTGTTTTTATGATTGCTTTTCTCAGGAAGAATGTTGAATCAACCATTAATGTTATTTCCTGAAAGGATTTATCATTATTTTTCAGCTTGATTGTGTATCCTCCGGCGCCTTGAGCAGTTACAATTGCAAAATAGCCGCTGGTGAGGGCCGCAATCCCGCCTGAACCTCCACCGGCGAGATCCTGTATCCCGCAGATATTACTTCCTGAAGAGTATATCCACAAGCTTTTTCCATTAGAAACAATTGTTTTTCCTGCGGGTGAACTGAATTTAACATATATTTTTCCAGGGCTCATGTATTTAAAAGCGCCGGTATAGGTTTCTCCGCCTGAATGCGACCAGGATATTATTCCTGTAATTTTTCCTGCACTATTCATTCTTCCTCTGAATTGAGCAAGTGCTTCATCACCTGTTATCGCATGCGAAGCAGTGGATAAAATAAGAATAAAAAGGCCTGTAAGTATAAATGTTGATCTGTTTTTCATAATGTGTTAATTCCTGTAAACTATACGACTGAATTAAAAATTTTTTAAAATTTTTTGTTAAAATACTTTCCATGTACTTATTTTTCAAGAATAATATATTGATATCTTTTTTTTTACCAGCAAGCTTTCTGAGAAAGTTAATTAAAAACATACAAAATATAATGGAAATCTGAATGAAAAAAATCATTTTAATAATCCTTTTTTCGGCAATTATGTTTGTATCTGTCAGATATAGCGGCATTGTTTACAGGTTTTATCTGAAAACTTATTATAATTACTTCTATACTGAAGAAGAGCTTGTTAAAAAAGGGTGGGCTCTTTACGACGACGGCGAGTATGAGAAACTACATGACTATCTGACTCCTGTTCTCGATATTTATATAACCAATACTGAGTTTAAACAGATTGCCGGCTTGAATTATATTAAAATGGGCGAACCTGTAAAAGGTGCGGAATATTTTGCTGCTTCTTTTGAAAATGGCGGAAGTGAAACAGCTGACATTATTAAAATAATAAAAATACTGTTTAAAAATGAAAATTACGGGGAAGTTGTTTTTTTTTACGACAGGAAGCTGATGCTTGAAAATGTCAATACAGCTTTTTATTACGGCGCTTCACTTTATCATGTGGGGCGTAATAAAGAAGCACTTATGAGCCTGATGTCAGCACGTAAAAACGGTTTCATAGGTGAAGAAATTGATTATTATACGGGACTTGCGCTTGAGGGTGAAGGGAGGCTGAAGGAAGCTTCGGATATGCTTTTTGCATCATACAAAGCTGACAGTTATAATATAGAAACCAGGAAAGCTCTTATAAGGGTTTACCGCAAGAACAGTGAGTTCGAAAAAGCTGAGTATATTTTGAGAAGAAGATAGTTGTAATCAGAATCTGTTCGGCAGGTCAGTGGAAAGTATATTGATTATTTTTTCAGATATATCCTGTACATTTTTACCTTTTATGCCGGACTCTGTAAGAATGAGTTTGTTCTTTTTCAATGAAATACACCTGATCCACGCTTTTTCTAAGTCTTCATCAAATCCTATGACTATAAAATAATCGAAAGAATCTGTCTGGTAATTCATTATTTTTTTAGAAAGAGTATCAAAGGTTTTTTCAAAATTGAATGCATATTTGTTAAAAAGATCTCTCTGCTTCAGCAGCTCTTTGTAGTATTTTGCGCCAGACCATGTCCCGTGAGGAAGTTCGATTTCTGATCTATCCGATATTATGTGATATGACGCATTTGATGCAGAGATAGTAGATAGTTTATTGATTTGCTCTTCATCAATGTATGTATATATTTCATTGCCCTGTACAGAAGAAAGTCGATAGCCCTTTTTTAAAAATGAGAAATAGAGTGAATTAAGATCTTCACCGCTGATATTTGTAATAATGCTTATTTTCGAATTATTTACTATTGATTCGGATTTATAATGCATAGATTCTGAAGCGATGTTTTTTATCTGATATGCTATTCTGTCTACAAATCTGAATAATTCTGTTTCGAGTCTGCCTTCATCTGAAAAATAGAAAACACGGTTAGAATCTTTTTTGTAAATCTTTACTGTCAGTTTTATTCTATTGCCTGCAACGGGCTGGTAATTACCATATACGAAATAGTTGTCTGATAATTCATCAGATAATTTCAACAGGTCTTTTTCTTCAATATCTTTACCGGTAAAATCACTCCCTTCTGTATTAAGAAAGGGAAGTTTCCCCGGTTTGACTGTGTCCATTCTATGCTTATTCTTTATTGAGCTTGCAAACGAGTTAGGCAGCAGCTGCTGAAGATAATCCATTCCGCGGTTTTCTGATTTATTATAAAAGTATCCGAATGCAATACTTTCAGCACGGGCTTCATTATTGCATATCGATATTATTAATATCGCGGTTATGAATAAAAAGTTTTTACTTTTAATTTTCATCTGCCTGTTATGCTGCTGATAAAATGAGTTATGATTGTTTCAATATTATCATTATACTTAGTCGGATAGTTTTCAACAAAATCGATTTCATAAGTTCTGAGATTAATAACTCTTGCCCAGCTGACTTTTTCCCATTCTTTTAAATCAATAAGGATAATATATTCAACATCCCATTCTGCTCTAATCTGTTTAAGAAATTCTGCTTTGTTCAATTCAAAATTGTAAATGTGGAGTTTATATATATTATCGTAAGTTTTTTCAACAGTTGAAACATTCTGTTCGTCAAGATTGTATGAAAGTTTTTTCAGGTCAGATATATCATAAACATCTTTCATTGTATAAAGGTCAGATGCATTAAATGCTTTTACTCTGAAGCCCTGCTTTAAAAAAGATACAAGTACAACATTTTTAAGAGTATTGGGATAATCGATTACCACAGCAATTTTTGCATTTGACGGGATTTTATTGGCTGTATAAACAAGTCCCTTTTTAGAGCTGCAGGAAATTGAATAGATCACAGTTACTATTAAAATAAATAGTTTAATTACATGTTTTTTAGAAGACATCGTAAAACCTCATCTAAATGTTTATTATAGAATATACAAACTACTTAATATATAAGTCAATATTAATATAGATCGGCAGTTTAATTATTAAAATTCATAACAAAAAAGCCCCTTAATCGGGGCTTTTTTGTTATGAATAGAGTGTATATTGCTTACTTTTGTTCTGTTTTCTGCTCAGGTCCAGTAGTTGAGCTGTCAGCGGTTGTTTTACTGGTTTTAGCCTGATATTCTTTAAAACCATCTTTGTTAATTGCATGCTCTGCAAGTAATTCTGCGATATATTTGTTTGTTTCCTGACGGGATTTCTGTGAAAAAATCTGTTGTTTAATATAATTTGAAGCTTCTTCTGCAGTCCTTCCGGCAAATTTAGATCGGTTTTCGCTGTAAATTTTTTCTACTTCTTCATCAGTAACTGCAATTTTATCTTTAAGTTTTTTTGAAAGAAAATACTGGGCAGCTGTTTGGACTTTTACCATTTCAAGAAGTGTTTCAAGTTCTTCTTTATCAATGGACTTATCATCCATTGCTTTTTCAAAAAGAACCTTCTGGGCAATCAGATGATCAAGGAAGTTGGCTTTATTCAGAAAAGGGTGGTTTGCATAAGCAGGATTATTTGATAGTTTATCAATTTCTTCTTTTGAATCAATATTTGTCAGCATTTTATTCTGTACATAATAAAACTGATTTAATTCTTCGATGGTTATTTTGTCTCCATCAATTGTAGCAGCCGCATCACCAAACATATTTTTGCATGAAATAAAAGATACAATTATCGCTGCTATTAGTGTCAGCATGAGTACTGATTTTTTGTTCATAGGATTTTCCTTTCCGGTTTTACTGTTAATTATATTGGGGATTTGCTAAACTTAGCATTAAATATCAAGTTAAAATTTAAAATTGTTGCAACCATTTTTTCAATTCGGATAATTTTTTTTCAATATTCCTGTTTTCAGGTTTAAATACCAGATTTTCAGGATCTTTAGAATTTATGGAAAATCTGCTGTCTTTTGATATCGCTTTAAGAAGTTTTTCTGCAGGGATTATACATGAAGAGGTTATTTTAATATTAACCTGCCTGTTATCTTCAAGTATTTCGTCAATAAACAAAGATGAAGCTATTGCCCGGATTCTTTCCAGTTCAATCAGGATATTTACTTCAGCTGGCGGTATACCGAATCTGTCTAACATTTCTTTTTCCAGAATATCAACTTCTTCTATGGTTTCACATGATTCAAATCGTTTATAAAATTCTATTTTCTGTCTGTCATCATTTATGTAGAATTCAGGGATGTAAAAATCTGTTTTAAAGAAAACTGAAGTCCTGTGATAAGGTTTAATATTTTCACCTTTTAAAATTTTTATTTCTTCTTCAAGCATCTGGCAGTAGAGGTCGAAACCTACATCCATAATATTTCCGGATTGCTCGAAACCTATAATGTTACCTGCTCCACGTATTTCAAGGTCCTTCATGGCAATTTTGAAACCGCTTCCAAGATCAGAATACTCTGATATAACCTGTAGTCTTTTCTGGGCATCTTCAGTAAGGGAAGTGTGCCTCGGGTAGAAAAGGTATGCATAAGCTTTTCTGCTGGAACGGCCGACTCTCCCTTTAAGCTGGTAAAGCTGAGAGAGGCCGAATGTATCAGCTCTGTTTATAATAATAGTATTAACATTCGGCATGTCAAGACCTGATTCAATGATTGTAGTGCTTATCAGAACATCATATTTCCGGTTCATGAAATCAATCATTATATCTTCAAGTTCGTGTTCATGCATCTGCCCGTGGGCAACGCAAAATGTTGCTTCAGGTATAAGTTTCTGAAGCATGATCATTTGTGTTTCGATTGTCTGTACTCTGTTATATACATAAAATACCTGTCCGCCACGGCCTGTCTCTGTTAGAATAGCCTCCCTCAGGATATCAGCGTTATCTTCTAAAACATAAGTTTCAATTGATTGTCTGCTGTCAGGGGGGGTTGCTATTATTGAAAGGTCACGTATTCCTGCCATCGATATATGCAATGTTCTGGGTATAGGAGTGGCGGAGAGAGTCAGGACATCAACTGTTGTCCTGAATTTTTTTAATTGTTCCTTGTGCTTTACTCCGAAACGCTGTTCTTCATCTATTATCAGGAGACCAAAATTTTTAATTTTAACATCAGCAGAAAGAAGAGCGTGAGTTCCTATAACAATATCAACTTCAGCTTCGTTGAGTTTCTGTTTTATTTTGATTATTTCACCTTTTGTTCTAAAGCGTGAAACCATTTCAATATTGATGGGATAGCCCTGGAAACGTTTTTTAAATGTTTCAAAATGCTGCATCGCAAGAATTGTTGTGGGTACCAGTATTGCGACCTGTTTTCCAGCCATTACTGACTTGAACGAAGCACGAATAGCGACCTCTGTCTTCCCGAAACCGACATCTCCACAGACAAGCCGATCCATCGGTTTGTCGCTCTCCATGTCATCCTTAACATCTTCAATGGCAGTAAGCTGATCTGGGGTCTCCTCAAATTCAAAAAGCGATTCAAATTCTTCCTGCCATTGTGTATCAGGGGGGAATCTGAATCCTCTAAGCGCGCTTCTCTGTGAATAAATTTTTATAAGTTCCTTTGCTATCTCTTCAACGGATTCTTTTACCCTGTCACGGATTCTGTTCCATGCGGATTTTTTTCCCAATGAATCAATTCTCGGTTTTTTCCCTTCAAGGCCGATGTATTTCTGTACAAGAGAAATCTGATCCAGCGATACATATAATTTATCATCACCTTCATATTCGATAAGAAGAAAATCGCGTTCAACTCCACCTGCTGACATTCTTTCTATGCTTTTAAATATACCTATACCGTGATTGATATGAACAACATAATCACCCGGTTTTAGTTCAAGAAATGATTCAATGGGCCGCGATCCTTTGCGTTTAAAGTGTTTTCTTTTTCTGTAACTCTTCCCGAAAATGTCGTGATCTGTAAGAATGAGAGTTTTGATTTCGTTAAATTCAACACCATTACTCAGAGGGCTTAATACTATATTAAAAAACGATCCGGGATTATAATTTTCGAAATCAGGGTCAGGTTTGAATTCACTGAAAAGATCAAAAAGTCTTCTCGCCTGTCCTTCAAAAGACGTTGTCATGATGACCCGCCATCCTGCTTCGAATCTTTTTGTGAGGTCTTCTCTTACATTTTTGATTCTTCCCTGGAAACTCTGAAGGCTTTTCATGTTGAAGCTGTATGCGCCGGCAGTGGAAGTCAGAGCCTGTATTTTTATTCCTTTTTCGTATGCCCTGTCAGGTGCATTCAGATCAAGAAGTGTTGCCGGTTCGGGAGTATAAAATGATTTATTTTTTCTATTAAATATATCATAATGATTTTTCTTAATCCTGACTGATTTTGAAATAATTTCCGGCCATTCAAGCAGTATAATCGCTGAATCTTCAGTGATATAATCGATAACAGAAGAGCTCTCCATTATTTCATGGAAGTAATCTTCAATGCCGGGAATTTTCTCAGGATCTTCGTCACCTTTAAGCCAGCCGGATATTTCATCAGGGAGTTCCGGTGATTCGCTGAATTTCTTTTTAAGTAATTCGCGGAGTTTATCTTTTTCCCTGCTGAAGAGAATAAGTTCTCTCCTGGGATAAACAGTGATAAAGTCTATTTCATCACCGGTAAATGAGACCTGTGAATCCGCATCAAACTCCCTTATTGAGTCAAGAGTGTCTCCAAAAAAGTCGAGTCTTACAGGGTTCTCTTTTGTAGGGAGATAAACATCAATAATACTCCCTTTAACAGAAAAGTGGCCAAAGGCATCAACTCTGGTTTCCCTGGTATAACCGTATTGAACAAGTGTACTGATGATATCATCAAAGGGGTATTCCTCGTTAACAGAAAGTGTTAAACCTTTCTTCATAAAAAAGTTACGTGCAGGGATTTTTCTCATTACCGCATCAATTGTGGTAATGAAAACTGCCGGTTCGCCGGAAATAATTCTGTAAAGCGAAGTTATCCTGTCTCTTTCTGACTGCTCGGTTGGAGCCATGAATTCATAAGGTATGGTTTCCCATGACGGGAAGCGAAACAGGTACTGCTCATCAATAAAACAGGTAAGATCGGTATATAAATCATTAAGGTGTTCAGTGTTATCCGTTATTACAAGAATCTGTTCGTTAGTTGAATTAAAGATAGCAGAAATAAGAAAGGGAAAAGATGCCGGAGAGACTCCTTCAATAGAAGCTGAACCGTTATCAGCAAGCTTTAGTTCTCTATATTCATCAGATTTGCTTATTTCTGTAATTATCTGCTTAAGGAGCATTGTTAACCTTTAATACGATTCAGTGAAGTTTCAGTTAAATGATTTTTATTTACTGGACGAATAAAATTATCTCTTTAATTTTTTTTTATTCATGTAGAACAAGCTTCTTTTAAGCGGTTTTTTTTTCAAGGAAAATATAAATAGTGATTAGTCGAATAAAAAAATCTTGCTCATTCATACAAAGAAACTATTATCCGATTAATCAATTAAAACTTCTGAATTACTGGTACTACAGGATGAAGACCCGGATATATCTGACTTTAATACTTTTATTTTTTATACAGTCTGTTTCTTATTCTGATACTGAAAGTTTTAATCAGTTCCTTAAGGAATACTCATCAGTAAAAAGTATTAAAGGAACAATAGTGCAATATATTCACAGCGGGGCATCTGTTGAAAAAATGTCCGGGCATTATACTGCGGTAGATAAAGGGTGGTTCAGGATCGATTATACCACGCCGGAGAGGCAGATTGTAATCGCCAATAATAAAGGGCTTTTCTGGTTTTATCCGGAAAGAAATTTGTTGTTTAAAAAAGAAAAAAATCCGGATAGGTATACCTATATCCCCGGGAGTCCATTAATTAAAAATTTTAATAATATAAATATTGTGTATCAGGGAATAAGATTATACGGTTTAATAAAGTATGCTCATGTGTATAGTTTCAGGAACTTATCCGGAAACAGCTCTGTATACATCTGGTTCGATTCACGAAGACGATATGTTGTAAGAAAGTATATTATTGATGATTCAGGCCGGGAAATTATGAAAGAAATTTATCATGAATTTTTTTATACAGGTTCTGCATATATCCCATCAAAAATAGAATTATTTCTTCGATCAGAAAACGGGATAATTCACACACAAACAGAATACAGTGATCTCAAAGTAAACTATTCAACGGATAATAGGATTTTCGATTTTGAAATACAACAGAATATGACTGTTCGCGAATTAAATGATAATTAATAAAAAAATAAACGGATTGTTTGTATTAAGTTTTTATGCGGTAATAATTCTATTTATCCAGCCTGTTTATCCAGCAGTTATAATTACAGGCATGAAATCGAATGTTGATCTTTCAGATATTTTATATCCCGGGAGAAAAATACACGATGTGATCGAATTAAAAAAAGTTTGTGTGGAAATTACTGACAGATATCACCAAAAGGGATATACCGCATTTAAAATACAGAAAAGTATTTTAAAAAAAGATGGTTCAGTTGAATTGTACTTTTCCGATCCAAAAGTTGAAAATATTTTTGTAACCGGAGTTAAGCCTTACAATGAACGTATCAAAGCAAAAATATTTAAAAAAAATGAATCCTTCAATGAATTCCTTTTAAATAAAAACATAAATGAAATAAAAAAAGAATACCCGGTTAAAAAAATAAAGGTGGATATAAAACGAAATGCTGATGAAAACATCGATATATTCGTATCTGCAGATAAAGGTATATTAAATAGTATAATTAAAACATCATCAGATCCTCTCTATGGAGGATTAGCCTCTGTAGCCCTGTCTTTTGATTCAGGTGACTGTGTGATGGCAGCTGAATTTGAGACAACCGCCGGTATTAGAGATGCATCCTACACCAAAACCGGGATCGATTGCATTTTCGGTACACCTTTTGGTAATGAAATATCCTGTCTGCTGGGAATTCAGTATGAGGAGAAAGAAGTTTATTTTAAAGAGCCTGAAATAATCACCTTTGATAATCGAATTATCAAAGGTGAGACCGGACTGTTATATAATAAAGGGGTGACGGTTTTTTCTTTCACAGCTTTTTCATCTTATGTTGATTATCATAATTATCAGGAGCTTGAAAACAAATATTATTTCCCCGGTATTTCGGCAGCTGTTAAATATAATGATGCAGATTATAGAATAGATCCACTTGATTTAATGATGGCGGAAATAAAATCTGAATATCTATGGAATCCTGTTGAGAAGGAAATGGAAATAAGAATTCTCATTAACAGTCATTTTAGTGTTCAGGTTGCTGAGTCCCTGTCGTTGACAGCCTCACTGTTTTCAAACTATACTTCAGAAAATAAAGAAATATTTAACGAGTATGTATTTGACAGAATACTCCCTGTTAGAAGTAAAGATTACACCACTGCAGCATGGAGGCATACCGGAGTTCCTGGCGTATTGATTGATATTTACAACCGGCTTATATATCTCTCACCTGAATACTATGTTTCTGTATATGATGCTCGGGGAGTTAAGGAATTTGTACATGCTGCTTCTGTAAAAGGATTAATTAAATCTGATATGTTTTCATCAGAAATTAAGTATACGGTTGAAGCGGGGAAGTCTTTTGCAGAAGGAGTTTTTATTTTTGAAGTAAAAGCTATGCTTTAAAATTTTTTTTATTAACTGCATATTCATAAAGCTTGCGATTATTGTTAATAGTTTCATCTACTTCAGAAATAGTATTGGTTATAGATGTTTTTGCGTCAATGAAGGCCTGTTTCTGGTTTTTCGATATTCCCTGTATGTCCTCAGGATTTTTATCAATCACTAGATCATGTATGGCGCTCATATGTTTTTTTATGTGGCCATATACTCTTTTAATCGTAGCAGACATCTCATAATAAAAAATAAACTTCATAATTTTTTCTTTTTTTATGCCGCTCATTGAATCAATAATATTCTTACCTTCATTGTCAACTTTTGCCTGGTAATATGTTATTGTTCGCGGATAGTTTACAAGTTCACGATAATAGCTTTCAAGTTTTTCGAGCTGCTGTATACAGTCTATTTCAATATGACGGGAAAGGTCATCAAGAGCTGTTGCCTCCATTTTATTCTCCCTGGCAAAAACATCAGAGATATCTATATTCATAAGAATTGCAGCAAGCCGCTCTCTGTGGACCTCGGAGCCATTGATAACGCTTTCAACAAAAACATCAGGTTCAAAAAAAACCTCTTCTGTTTCTGCCTGCTCCTCTGAGGATTCTTTTATGTCAGCATTTGTAGACTGGGTCTGCTCAATATCACGATGCATCATGATCTTTCGCTGGTACTGGAGCATTTCGCTGCTATGAATTCTTTCCAGTTTTATTATCTCAATTCTGCGGAGTTCTCTGTTATATTTCAGGCCGAACATGTTTCCGACGGAATCTACATAACGGTTGTTTAAATCATAAACTGAAATTTTAGAAGTATCTACTTCAGAGATGTCTGCGATCCTTATAATTCTTTTTTTCATTCTCAGAGGGTAGTGCAATCAAAATTATTAAGAGGTGTATCAAACTCAACAGCTATATAATTATCACCTTTGGATGCAAATTTTGAAAATTTTTGTGCAACTTCGGTTGGATTGTTTTTCAGTAAACCGGTGCGGACTATTCTTCCATTTATCATCATTTTTTCTTTGTTCAGAACAAATTTCATGATAATCGGAAGTCCCGGGGATACCCGTGAATTACTTATCAGGAAAACTCCTCCACAACTGATATCTATGATAAGACCTTTTCCTTTTTCAGATACCTGGGTTTCCACATCAATAGTATCCGGATCGCCTTCAAAGAATTCAAAATCAGCTTTTATCGAACAGGAATAACGTGTATGTTTTCTTTTATCATTATTCTGAGTCATATCAAACCCCGGATTAAGCATTTATAGCTGATATAATTTTAGTTATTCCTGATATTATGTCAAGACATGTTTTCATTTAGTTAAGCATTAAGTAAAAGATAATAAAAAACACTCATAATACCTAAAAATTTCTTTTACTGCAAAGTAATAATTTATATATCTCTGCCGCCTTCGGCGTCAGAGGTAATAGAACTTTAAAGTAAGGGAAAAATATTGAATTTGAAACATTAAAAAGTAATATTTACTGAATTGAAGGAAATAAATACTTAACAAAGAATTTGATTTATTGATTAATGAAAATTTAACATAATCGTTATTAAAACCGGTGTATATGACTGCTTAAATAGGTATTTTTAGTTTACACTGCTTAATTTCAGACTAAAATGACATTAAATATTACATGTGAGCAGGTAAATTATGTCAGATAAGCAAACAAAATACATATTTGTTACAGGCGGGGTCTGTTCCTCTCTGGGAAAGGGGATTTCTGTTGCATCCCTTGGTATGCTGCTTGAAGGGCATGGTTATAGAATTTCAATAATTAAAATGGATCCATATCTAAATATAGATCCCGGTACAATGAGTCCATTTCAGCATGGAGAAGTATATGTTACGGAGGATGGTGCAGAGACAGACCTGGATTTGGGATACTATGAAAGATTCACCAATTCACAGCTATCAAGGAGGAATTCTGTATCCACAGGGCAGATTTATCATACTGTTATCCAGAGGGAAAGGCGTGGGGATTATCTTGGCAGAACTGTACAGGTTATACCTCATATAACTAATGAAATTAAAAAAAGGATATATGACGTATCGAATAATAATGATCTTGATTTTGTACTTGTTGAGATTGGCGGAACAGTGGGAGATATTGAATCTATCCCGTTCCTCGAATCAATTCGTCAGATAAGGCAGGAACTCGGACGAAACAGAGTAATGAATGTCCATCTGACCCTTGTCCCGACAATAGCTGTAGCTGGAGAGCAGAAAACCAAGCCTACTCAGCATTCTGTTAAAGAACTTATGCAGCTCGGAATTATTCCTGATATTCTTCTGGCAAGAGTACAGAGACCACTTGATGATGATATGAAATCCAAGATTGCTCTTTTCTGTAATGTATCTGAAAGGAATGTAATATCTGCAGAAGATATCACAGGTTCCATATATGAAATTCCATATATGTTCAGGAGAAATGAATTTGATGTAATAACACTTGAACATTTTAATCTGCCTGTGAGAGAAATAAACCTTCATAAATGGGATAGTTTTATAGAAACATTGAGAAATCCTAAATCTAAAGTACGGATTGCTGTTGTGGGGAAATATATACAGCTTCAGGATGCCTACAGATCTATATATGAAGCATTATTCCATGGAGCAGTATCAAATGAAGTGGAACTTGAAATTGTAAAAATTGATTCTGAGGAGCTTGAAACCTGCGGGAACCGGTCATTTAAAGAAATATTTGCTGATGTTAATGGTATCCTTGTGCCCGGCGGATTCGGCAACAGGGGGATTGAGGGAAAGATTCTTACTATACAATATGCAAGGACATCCGGTATACCTTTTTTCGGAATCTGTCTCGGAATGCAGTGTGCTGTTATTGAATTTGCAAGGAACGTATGTGGAATGACGCAGGCCAATTCAACGGAATTTGACCACAATACTCAATATCCGGTGATCTCTCTACTTGAAGAGCAGGAAATCATTGCTGAAAAAGGCGGAACAATGAGGCTCGGGGCATATCATTGTGAGTTTACAACTGATAGTAAAATAAAAGGGATTTATGACAAAGAATCCGTCATGGAAAGACACAGGCATAGATTTGAGTTCACATCTAAATACAGAAAAGCATTTGAAGAAAAAGGAATGAGGATCGGCGGTATCTATCCGAGAAATAACCTTGTTGAAACAGTGGAAATACCTGAACACCCCTGGTTTATAGGAGTTCAATATCACCCGGAGTTTAAATCTAAACCGATCAATCCTCATCCTCTTTTCCGGGATTTTATCAGAGCATCTATTGAAACAGCAGGAAAAAAACCGCATTGAATCCATTCCGGTGAAATATAATTGACATGTATTGAAATAGAGTTATTCTGATTAATATATGGAAAATAATCAGAATAACAGACTTGAATATCTTGAAAGACAGGTTGAAAACCTGTCTAAACTTGTTGAGATCAATGGAATTATTAATTCAACACTTAATATCAACCGGCTTTTATCTATTGTTATGGAGATGATTAAGGATATAATGAGTACTGAAGCCAGTTCTTTACTTCTGTTTGACGAAGAAAAGCGGGAGCTGGTTTTTAAAGTAGCTCTTGGTGAAGCCGGTGATGAATTGATGGAAAAATACAGAGTGCGTCCCGGTCAGGGGATCGCCGGTTGGGTGGCACAGAACCGTAAGGATATAATTGCCAATGATGTATATAATGATCACCGGTTTGACCCTATGTATGATAAAAGTACCGGTTTTCTCACAAGGGCTATTCTCTGCTCTCCGCTATTGTTTAAAGGCAAGCTTCTGGGTGTAATACAGGCCATAAACCCTGTAGGGCGTGATAAGTTTGATGAAAATGATATGTCCCTTTTCAGGATATTCGCAAATCAGGCAGCTCTTGCAGTTCAGAATGCGATTTTTTTTCAAAAAGCCATTGAAGAGGAGAGGCTGACAAGTGAGCTTAAAGCAGCTCAGGTTATACACAATTCGCTCGCTCCGCATATCAATATTAAAGACGGTTATTTTTCAGCTGCTGCAAAATCCATACCTGCGCGGGAAGTTGGAGGTGCATTTCATCTTGTCAGAGAATTTAACGATGCCAGATACCTGATCACTCTTGGCAATCTTAACAACAAAGGTATACCCGGGGCGATGAGAGCTTCAACACTTTCCGGAATAATCAGGGCAATGATTGAGCTTGATGTGTATGATCCGGAAGAGATTATAAACAGAGTTAATAATCTCTGCAATGCTGATTTAAAATGCAGTGAGGGTATCTCTCTTTTTATTGCCAGTATCGACTCGAAAAACAGAAAATTAAAATTTGTCAATTCAGGTGATTGTTACCCTCTTCTAATAAGAAATAACAAAGTTTTTTATCTCAGATTCGCTGACAGGGCAGGGGGAGGGCTTGGCTGTAATAAATTTTTCGCTACAAATATTGATTTCAGTCTTGAGAAAAAAGATTTATTTGTTGTTTTATCCGGAGGAATAACTGAACTGAAAAATTCAAACGGCAGAGAACTTGGACTTCAGGGTATAATCCGGTTTCTTGAAAAAAACGCCGGAGAACCTGATATTGTTATTGAATCCCTGATAAAGTACGCTGACAATTATACAGGGTGTGCTGAACGAAGAAAAGATCTATCCATTGTTGCATTCATGGTTTAGGAAGAGGTTCCCATGGGCGAATTTGTTTCAGTTATTTTCTGCAGGCGCTGCGGTTCAAGATATGTCGAGATCAATGAATGGACTAATGAGGGTGCTATTGTATCCTGCAGAACATGTAAAAACAGATCTGAACTCAAAGGTTTTACATTAGGAAGATGCAGTGTAACAAAAAAAGAACTTGATATAGCGAGAAATACTTCTGCAGGAATCAATGATTTCGAAAAATAATAAAAATCCCGGTAACCCGGGTTTTTTATTTTATTTTCGTTTAAAAATTCTTCTGAATACCACTGAGAGGAAAAATAAAGCAAGTCTTAAGAGTCTCAGGTATCTCCATGGCTTGGATATTATTCTGTAGAACCAGTCCAGTCCGTTTTCCATGAAGTAATTCGGAGCTTTTCTCACATCACCGGATATAGTATCAAAACTTCCGCCTACACTTATAAAAACCGCGTTTTTAAATTCATGACGTATACTATTAATCCATTTATCTTCTTTGGGAAATCCAAGTCCTACAAATATGATATTTGCTTCAGATTTTCTTATGGCTTCAATTACCGATTTCTCTCTTTCAGCATCAAAATAACCGCCATGCCGGCCGACGATCCTTATATCAGGGAAAGACTTCTTTATATTAAAAAAAGATCTTTCAGCAATTTCAGGTTTGCCGCCAACAAGGAAAATGCTGTACTCTTTAATTTCTGCCAGACGGATAACTTCCATCATAAAACTGAGTACAGCAATTCTTTCTTTAATCGGGGTTTTAAGCATCCTGGCTGCCCACTGAATGCCTGCTCCTGAGGCAAGGCGAAGATCCGCTCTGTCACAAATCAGCCTCAGGTCATTATTGGATTTTATCTTACCTATTTTGTACGGGTTAAGGGTCATTACATGGTGGACACCCTTTTCCTCGATCATTTTTAATACTTTAAAAACAGCCTGCTGCCTTGTTATATTATCGATCCCGATATCAAGAATGTTGACAAAACCAGCATCCTCAAGGGATATCTGGTTATACTCAAGTATTATATCTCTGTCTTCTTTATAGGAATCGTAAAAATGGGAATCATCAGACATGGGGCCACTCCTCTTAGTATTGTCTTTTCATCGCGCAGAACTCTCCGCACATTGAACATTGATCGTCTTCCCCTGAAGGTATAGTCTCTCTATATGCTACCGCTTTCTTTCTGTCAAGAGCGTTATCGTACATCTCCTTCCAGTCTCGCTGTTTTCTCGCGGAAGACATCCGGTCGTCCCAGCTTCTTGCTTTTTTACCGAGTTTAACTATATCTGCAGCGTGTGCTGCTATCCTTGAAGCAATAACACCTTCCCTTACATCGTCAGAATCCGGGAGTCTTAAGTGTTCTGCGGGTGTTACATAACAGAGAAAGTCTGCACCTGCTGCAGCAGCAATAGCACCACCGATTGCCCCGGTGATATGATCGTATCCGGGTGCAACGTCTGTAACAAGAGGGCCTAACACATAATAAGGAGCCTCGTCGCAAAGCTTTTTTTCAAGCCTGATGTTGTCAGCAATCATATCAAGAGGCATATGCCCGGGTCCTTCTATTATTACCTGGACATTCTTTTCTCTTGCCCTTCTGGCCAGTTCACCCAGAAGTATCATTTCATGAATCTGTCCCCTGTCATTTGCATCATGAACTGAACCTGGTCTTAATCCGTCACCAAGGCTGATTGTAACATTAAAAGGAGCTAATATATCAAGTATATCATCGTAGTATTCATAAAGGGGATTTTCTTTTTTGTTAAAATTCATCCATTCAGCAAGTATTGAACCGCCGCGGCTTGTTATACCTGTTATTCTTTCCTGGGATTTTAATGATTCAATAGAAGATCTTGTCACACCGGAATGAATAGTCATGAAATCGACACCTTCTTCAGCCTGATCCTGAATGATTTGAAGGAAATCATTTATACTCATCTCAACCATCGACTTTTTCCGGGCAACCATTCTAACAGCGGCTTCATAGATCGGCACTGTACCGAGTGGTACCGGAGAATTCTCCAGAATTTTTTTTCTGAAAAATGTGAGGTCTCCCCCTGTGCTGAGATCCATGATGGCATTTGCTCCGTTATCAACTGCCGCTTTTAATTTCAGCATTTCGTTTTCAAGACTGAAAAGATCCGGAGAAGTTCCAATATTAGCATTAATTTTTGTACTAAGGCCTTTCCCGACACCTACAGGTGTAATATTTCTCCGGTTGTTTCTGAGAATTGTTATGCGGCCTTCTGCGAAGTCTTTAAGTACGGTTGAAACCGGTAGTGATTCTGCCGAAGCGACTGATTTTACTTCGTCAGAAATTATTCCGTTTTTTGCCTGAGAAAATATATTCATAAATTTTTTTGTCCTGATATAATTAAGATGATTGTTCCGTTAAGCTGTGGAACAGTAATAATGATTTTTGGGGCATTATCTGGGTATTAAATTTGCATGCGGGTAAGTGTCAATAATAATTCTTAGATATAGATTATTCTTTTGTTGTTCTTTTTTCATTATTATCTATATTTTTAATTGAATATATTTGACATCGGTATTATTTAGTAAACACATTGAATAAAGTTGTTGCTGAATTCTGTTTTGAATTACAGCAGGTCTAATAATAATCTAACAGGAATAAAGATGGAGAGATTAAAGAAGCTCCAGGAATGGAGTATATATGAGTTCGATAAAAAGTATTTTGTTGAACCTGACTCACGGCATGAGATGGTCATAGAGAAAATCCGGGATGTGATCAAAACATTCAACCCGAAGGTAATAGTAAAAGCGGGGCTGGGAAACGGCAGAGTGCTTCTTGATCTTGTAAATGAATTACAGGGTGTAACCCTGGTGGTAGTGGAACCTTCGCTGAAAATAATGGAAAATTTTATTTCTGAAAACGCCGGGAATGAAAAATTGAAAGATGTCGGATTTATTAATGGTGATTTTAGAAAACTCCCTATAGATTACTATGCCGCAGATCTCATTATTGCGATTGATAATCTGGATGTTCAGGAAACTGCACCTGTTGTTGATGAATTCCGGCGGGCGTTACAATTTGACGGGCATCTTTTCTTCGCCGGCATTGTCCTTGATGACGATGATATAGATGGAGTCTTTGATGATTTTATAAGGGGAATCTTTCCTATCCATAATGATTATTACATAAAAGATGATTTAAAAACTTTTCTCAATCTTAAAGATTTTGCATTCATAAAAGGTAAAGTCGAATCATTTGAATATGATATTGATCTCATGCTTGAGCATGTAAAAGGCATTTGCGGAATCGCCAACTTTAATCCTTTAACTTTCATTGAAGAGAATAGAGCGGTTTTTACTGAGTTATATGGAATGCATGAAAGCAAAATATTACTTCCATATTTTACCGGACTTTTTATGAGGCGAAAAGCGCACTGAAATTAAATAAAGTTATGAGATTAAAATTTAACGTATTTCAGATTATTTTTGTTTTCTTTTGTTGTGCAGCTGAAGCACAGGATAAAGAAACTGTTGAAATAACGGCGCAGAGTATTCTCGCAAGAGTTGACAGAATTATGCAGTATCCTGTTGGTGAACTTCAGGGCAGAATGAAACATATTTTTCCCGATGGTAATTCATTTACTGTTGATTTTAAAGGTAAAATTTCCAGGAATGATTTTTTATTCCATTTCAGCAGTATCACACGGGGAGAGAGTCTTAAGGTGCTGTACAATATGGCCGGAGAGGATATATGGGTTTATAACATTCACGCGCTCAAGCTTTTTCATAAAATGGGTGTTGATAAATATGATCTTCTTGCGGCTACTAATTTTTCATTTATTGATCTTTCCAATTCTGATTACCAGAGTAATTATAATGCAAGAATTACAGGGCGGACTGTAATTAAAGGGGTTGACTGTTACAGGTTATATCTTGAACCGCTATACCCAGAGAGTACGTATGGGGCTCTTACAATGTATGTATCTGTCGAAAAATACCATCCCCTGAGAATAGATTTTCATGATAGAGATAAGGTTATTTTTAAATTTATGACTTTGGCAAAAATTATGGAAAATGGTGATAGAGCAATCCCGCTTCGTTATGATATGCTCAATATTAAAGATGGAACTGTAACTATTCTTAGCTTTTCAAAGTTTGAAAATAATGTGAAATTTCAGAATGAAATATTCCGGCCTGAAAAATTAGGTGAATGACTTGCCTCAGTTTTTTATTAACATCGAAAATATTACAAATGACAACGTATTGATTACAGGTAGTGACAGCTACCATCTTTCCCGTGTTAGAAGAGTTAAGCCTGGTGTAAAGATTATACTTAGAGCTGATGATGGAAGAGGTTTTATAGCAAAGGTGGAGGATATAACACCGGCTGGTATTCATGCAAAAATTATTAACGAATATAAAAATGATAATTCTATACCTGAAATAACACTCTACATGGCATTACTGAAGGGGGGGAATTTCGAATTTGTAATTCAAAAAACTGTTGAACTTGGTGTAAGCCGTATTGTCCCTGTAGTTACTGAACGAACAATTCCCGATCCTTTAAAAATGAATGCAGGTAAACTTGAAAGATGGGAGAAAATAACTAACGAGGCCTGTAAACAGTGTCTAAGGGTATCTCCCGCTTTTATTGAATCTCCTATGACATTTAAAGACGTTATTACTGAAGATGTTAAAGATTTGAAAATAATATGCCATCCCGGAGCTGATATTCAGATTAAAAATATACTGGGAACGACAATAAATAGAAAGTTTATTTCAATACTGATAGGTCCCGAAGGCGGATTCAGCGAAAAGGAAATTTCTGAGGCTCAAAAAAATGAATGGATCCCGGTAAATCTGGGAGCTACTCATCTTCGCGCGGAAACAGCAGCTCTGGTAATACCGTCAATAGTAATATATGAATGGTCTTAAGTATATTTCTTACATGATACTTTCTAACAATATTTTATTGGACAAGTCTCCGGAGAGCTTTAAATGGATAAAACTATATTGACTGCAATTGATGCAAATTTAAACAGGGCAATTGAAGGGCTCCGTGTCTGTGAAGATATTTTCAGGTTTAGTTACCGCAATATTGTTTCAGAGGAGATAAAAAAATTACGCCACAATATAACTGAAGTATCACGTTTTATCGACAGAACTGAATTGCTTGCATCAAGAGATATAGATGCTGATAGTCAGAAATTTTTTGATACGTCCGGGGAAAAAAGAAGAGAAGGGACTATCGATTTATTCAGGGCAAATATAAGAAGAGCAGCTGAAGCATTAAGGGTGCTTGAAGAATTTTCGAAAATGATCGACCCTGATATATCAGTAAAGTTTCAGAAAATACGATTTAAAATATATGATATTGAACAACAGGGTGAAGCGATAATCCTTAAGCATTCAATACTGGGAAAATTTAAAAATTCCCTTTATGCAATTATCGATTCGGCATTTGTCCCTTTGGAACAAATTGACCTCACTACTGAAATATTATCAGACTCCGGTGCAGATATTATTCAATTAAGAATCAAAAATATTAATGATAGTAAGTTTCTTGAATATGCAACTTCTTTCGTAAAAACATGCAGGGAACGGGGAGTTGTCAGTATAATAAATGACAGGGTTGATATCGCTATCCTTTCAAAAGCTGACGGTGTGCACTTAGGACCTGATGATTTACCCGTTTCCGGTATAAATAAGATCGCAGGAAACAGTTTAATAATAGGTTTTTCAGCAGGTGGAATCAATGCTGCTGAAGATGCCCTAATTTCGGATGCTGATTATATTGCGATAGGACCGGTTTTTCAGACATCGTCAAAAAATGGTTTTAATATTAATGGTATTGGTACGGATGTTCTTAAAGAGATATGTAGTAAAATCGGGAAAACTGTTGTAGCAATTGGCGGAATTAATTCGGAAAATGTTGAAGAGGTTTTAATTTCGGGATGTTCGTGTATAGCAGTTATTTCTGAATTATATAAAGATGGTATGATTTCTGAAAATACTAAAAAATTAAAGTCCCTAATAAATCAGTTTACAGAATTACCTGTTTTAAAATGAAATACGGTTTTGATGCGTTCTTGAATACATTATTATCATGATGATATTATAAATAAACAACTAAAATAACAGAATAACTATCAGTTCGCTCCGGTAAGACTTTTTATTAAATCATAACAATATACAATTCAGGAGTTTAAATGTCCGGCAGTTCAGTTAAGAAAAAAAACAGATTACTCCCTTTTTCAGATGATTCAGGAAACGTGTATGATTATCCGGGTTTGGAATCATCATTCAAATCCGGCCACAGATTTGTTCAGGTAGATGAAAAAGAATTAATTCCTCTCCCTTATGGCAGTTACCTGTTTACTTTGCCTGAAAGATATCCTGTCTCTTATTCTGATGGAAAATTTAATGTTATAAAAAAGTCTCCTGATGGGAAAGATCTGAATGCTGTATCATCATTTCTTGCATCCGGTTACCTTAGAACATATTTGCCTGCCTATGTGAAAAAGAAAAAAAATGCAGTAATCCTTCCATTGTGGGCTTATGCAGGTTTAGTGATTGATAAAGATCGTTTCTATGTTCCAGCGATTAGAATTGATGATGATCCCCGTTCTGATCCTGAAATTCATGAGAATCATAAAGAATTGAAAAAGGCTGTAAAAAAAATTAAATCTGAATATTCAGAGAACAGACTTGTAAATCAATTAAGTATATGTTCAACTGAATATAATTGTCTTTGCGCAAGAAATTTTTTTCTCAGCAGGTATGAATGCCCTGTGCCTTCAAGCCCTGCATGCAATGCGGACTGTCTCGGGTGTTTTTCTTATCAGCATGAATCTTCGGGATTCTGCCAGTCTCAATTCAGGCTTAATTTTTCTCCTACGTCTGAAGAAATTTCAGAAATTATTATTCATCATTTCAACAGGGTTGAGAATAGTGTTGCAAGCTTCGGTCAGGGTTGTGAAGGAGAACCTCTTTTAAGAGCAAACGATCTTGCCCGGGCAATAGCGCAGGTGAGAGATAAAACATCTGTCGGAACAATCAATCTGAATACAAACGGTTCCCGTCCGGATGGTGTTTCAGCAATGATAGACTCAGGGCTTGATTCAATACGGATCAGTATGAATTCTCCTACTGAGAAATATTATACTTCCTATCATAGGCCGGTAAGCTATAATTATTCTGATGTTCTCCGTACTATTGATGTTGCGCTTTCTCGCGGTATTTTTGTCTCAATAAATCTTTTTTTTATGCCGGGTTTTACAGATTCAATCAGTGAAACTGAAAGCCTGTTCCGTTTTCTGGAAAAATTTCCTGTTAATATGATTCAAACCAGAAATATGAATATTGATCCTGATTATTTTTTTGAAAAAATAAATTTTACTGATGAAGATGCTGTCGGGATAAGAAATCTTATCGGTATGTTAAAGGAAAAGTTTAATCATATCCGTCTTGGTTATTATAATCCCCCTGTAAGAAAATAGATGGAGGACGTATGTCTGATTTAATTAAAGATCCTGTAAGTTATGCAAGAGATGTTGTCGCTAAAGATCCTATGGCAACTTATCTGGGTATCGAGACAGATGAAGTCAATGCAGGCTACGCAAGATGTTCGGTCACAATAAAACCGGAATTTTTAAATGCAGTTGAAAGAGCTCATGGCGCAATTATATATGCCGTTCTGGATCAGGCACTTGCAGTTGCAGCAAATTCGACCGGTAATGTTGCGGTATCGCTTAGTGTAAATATAAATTATATTTCGTCAGCAATTGATGGCGAAAAAATTTTTGCAGAAGCTATGCCGGTTAGTACGGGTAAAAAGGTAAGTTTCTGGAAACTTGAAGTTCGTGGTACCGGAGATAAGATTATAGCCACAGGTACAGGTGTTGCATATCATAAATAACTGTTTTTTTAAAACGCTTTCTATATACAAATATTTAAGTGTGGTTTTCTTTTATTTAGTAAAGAGGTTGTCTTTTGTTTATTAAATTAGATGATAAGTATATAATTCAATGGATGATTGAATATTATTGTTTTAAAAAACATAACAATAAAAAAATGTGTAATGAGTGTATTGAACTGTTTAATTATGCATTAGTTAGAATTCAACAATGCCCGTATGGAGAATTTAAACCGACATGCTCCAGTTGTCCGATTCACTGTTATAATCCGGATAAGCGGGAACAGATTAAAAATGTTATGAAATTTTCAGGTCCGGCAATATTATTCAGAAAACCTGTAACAGGAGTAAAATATTTATTAAAGAAAAAGCTATATAAACCGGTACGAATAAAAAACCCCTGAGATCCAGGGGTTTTTTATTCGTGGAATATGGAATTTTCTATTGTTCACTGACAAGTCTGTTGTTTTCAAAAATTCCATCAACTTTCGCGGTATCAGGCCATGTAATAGTACCTTTACCATTAAGTTTTCCTTCTTTCCATTCACCAACATATTTTGCGCCTTCGGCCCATATGTATGTACCGTTACCATCCATTTTGCCGTCTTTCCAGTCACCGGTATATACATCACCGTTTTTCCACTTATACTCACCTGTACCGTTTCTTTTGTTGTCTTTATAGTCACCTTTAAAAACATCGCCATTTGAGTATGTATAAACGCCACTGCCATTACGCTTATTATCTTCGAATGAACCTTCGTATTTAGCACCATTAGGCCATAACATTACACCGGTACCGCTTACTTTTGCTTCTTTAAATTCGCCATTATATTCTTCACCCTTAGGAAATTTAATTTTTCCTTTGCCGTTAAGGCAGTCTCCTTCGGAGCATGCAACACCCGCACCGAAAGCCTTAACAACAGGTGTATCTTCTTTTTTCTGTTCAGTGCTGCATGATGTCATGGATATTATAGCCGTGACAGTCAGGGCAGTAAGTATAAAATTCTTTAATTTCATCAATAACCTCCTGTTTGCAGGGTATCATCCTGCCGGTAGATGAATACTGAATAAATCTAATAATAAGATTCTATCCGGCAGAATTAAGATTCTGCCGGAGGAAAGATTATTATTCTGTAACAAGTTTGATATTTGTATCAGCAGGAATTATATCAACAAATACATCAAGCACAGCAGTTTTGCTGATATTGCCTACACCATCTTTAGCAATAGCTTCAATCTTATGCATACCGTTTGTATTGAACATCAGTTCTCCGGTATAAAGAATAAAATCGCTTTTGTTATCTACCCTGTAATATATTGCTTTAATACCTGATTCAGTATCAGCAGCTGTAATTGTGTATTTATAATCTTTAGATGCAACTAGTGTATTCTCTTTTTTAAAGAATTCCTTGTCGCCTTTTATCTCAACCGTAGGAGCTGTTTTATCAACTGTGATCTTAACATCATCCATACTTTCAGCGAGAAGATTGCCGTTTTCATCAATAACTTTTGACAGATATTTTTTGGTGAGATTACCTACTTTATCCTCAGCTGCAACATCGATTTTTACAGGTTCAAGTGAATTGATTGCGAATGGTTTAACATATTCTTTATGTTCTTCACCGGCTACAGCATAAGAAATACCTGCAACACCTGAAATGTTGTCTTTAGCAGATATTGTATATTCATAGCTGAATTTATCAGAAGCATAGATTGTTTCCCCTGTTTTTGCGAATGGAGCTTTTACAACAACGATTACTTCCGGAGCTGTTTTATCAACAATAACATTAAGGCTCTTCTGCATCTCTTTATTACCCATTTTATCAATACTGTAATAGTAGAGAACATGAGCACCTTCATCGCTAAGTGTAAATGGTTCAGTGTATTTCTGATCTGCACCGTCGTCTATTTTATAGAACTTGGTGTCAGGCATAATATTGTCAATTTCAAAGAGTTCAAAACGCACCTTGTCATTTACATAAGTATTATAACCATCATTAAAAGATCTGGGTTTCCCTTTGAGAATCTGAACTTCTTCTTTCTCAAAAACTTTTTCTGCATTTTCAGTTGTCGCATCTTCAGTTGTTACATTATCAGTTGTGACATTGTCAGTAGTGGCATTGTCAGTTGTAACTTCCTCTGTTGTTGTATTAACATCAGATTCTGTACCGGTGTCTGCATCCTGTGAAATCGCAGCGCTTGTAATAAATAAAAATGCTGTAAATATAAATAGCATTAATATAGAAAACTTTTTCATTTAAAAAACCTCCAGTTTTTTTTGCAGTTAGATAGTTATGATATTCATTGAAGAATTATCAGAATATCAGTAAGACACATATTTTAAGATAATATATTAATTTAATCAATAAAAATAAATTAATAATTTTAAAAATAAATTATGAGTTAAACAAATCAAATATAAATTTAAGTAATTATAATTTTTATTCTTTTATTCCATAAAAAAATCCGAAAAACTTTGATTTCTCTGCTTTAATTGATTGATTCAGTTCGGTATTTTTCCAGGTATTAAAACTAACATCATCTTTATAGTTTTTCCCCCCTGCATCAATGACCGAGAGGTAATATTTAGAATCAGTTTTGATATTCCGGAACCTGTCCGGGCTTTTTTTAAGTTCGTCAGCTTTTAGATTAAATGAAATATCTTTATTTTTGCCGCTGTATTCAATAGGCCTTTCATCTATCCATTTCATTATGCGATATTTATACTTCTGCATATATACCGGCACATCTCTATATTTTGTTTCATTGTATCTTTCAGTTCTGGTTTCATAAACAGGTCTCTCTTCATATATATCTTTAAAGTACCCGTTTCCCAGATCTTTAACTCCGGTTTTTACTTTTTTTGTGCCGATCTGTACCTGAACCTCCCTTGTTCTGGTTATATAGCCGTCAGGAATTTTATCGTAATGATGTATAGCCCTGAATTCTGAAATCTTTTCAGCACCGGCGGGGAGAGACCAGTCCTCTTCAGTTACAAGTTTATATGCTTCATATGAAATCCTGGCGTAATATTCAAAACCGGTTACATTGACATCGATATCTGTTTTAATTCCGGCTATACCGGATATAACTATCAATGCAAATATAATAGAGGCTAAGGTGATAATTATTTTTTTACCTTTACCTGCTGTTTTAACAGGAATAGTTACGGAAGCACTGTTAGTCCCCGGAGAATCAAAGTAAATTTCTTTCTGATTAAGGGAAATATCACCGCCTGATATGTCACGTTTATTGCCGCAGCTTACGCAGAAATTATCGAATGCATTATTCTGAGTGGAGCAGTATGAACATCGCCAGTCTGCTCCGGATTCTGCTTCTTTCAGTTTAATTTCATCTGTAACTTCCTCAGCATCCTCCGGGAGATAAAATTCAACATTATCAGGCCGGGGAGAGCCGCACGAACCGCAATAGGAATCCGGGCCCCTGTTTCCTTTTCTGTCGCATACTTTGCAGTCCCATTTTCCCTCTCTAATAGCCATAGACATGCTCCTTTAACTAAAAAATATCAGCAATATTTACTTACGAATAATTAAAATGCAAAAAGAAAATATATAAAGTATATCTATTTTACAGGCAGTTTCAATAACCCGATTTTTTATGAGTAAAGATGTGGCAGCCTCTTTATATGTCCTGCTGCTTTAAAAGGGAGTTTTGAGCTTGTATTTAAAGAAATTAAAGGTTGGATTGTAATGTTATACATATTAAAATAATAAAATTAAATGAAATAAAAAAGTCAATATTATATGAATAATATCTTGAATTTTTTTACTGGAGGTACCAAAAAAGAAAAAATGCGGAGAAAAAATGAAACCGAAAAAAGGGTTTAAACTGAAAGAAAGATTCCTCTCGATACAAAAGCCGGAAGAGCTTAATGATATTACACTTTTCAGGTATGCTGGTACCTTTTTGGGCATGTGGCATATAGATGGATATTTTCTTCTTGTTGATAATATATTTATCGATAGCGGGAATCCGAACTACAGCAGGGAGGAGATGCTTACCTATCTGAAGACACTTGATAAAACCCGTAACTGGATGATTCTGAATACTCACATGCACGAAGACCATGTGGGGGGTAACAGGCTGATTCAGAATGAACTTGGTGCGGAAGTATATTCACCTGAATCCGTTCATGATTTTTCATTCGTTTCCGGCCTGATGGACCTCTTCTGGGGGCGACCCGAGATGTTCAATTACAAGATGCTTGATCGTGAAGTCTATACAACTGATAGAGGACGAAAAATCGAAGTTATCCCTGCGCCTGGTCATTCACCGGATCATACTGTTTACAGGATTATGCCTGATGATATAATTTATTCCGGCGATGCAATTCCTGTACCCGGCAGGAAGCGGTATGTTACTCTTGGAGAGGATTATGTTGAGGAGCTCGAGAGCCTTAAAAAGATGATGGAGTACGCGCAATCAGGTACGGGTTTTATCTCCGCACATCATGGTGTGGTGAAGAACAGTGAAAAACTTATACAAACGAGAATTGATGGTATGTCCGATGTGATAAACAGGGTGGGTGAGCTTGCAGCAGCAGGGATTACCAGTGTGCAGCAGATCGGACTTCAGGTTTTTGGTAAGCCTGAGTTTTTATACAGTAAATTCGGCAATAAGTTAAGATGCAGAGAGGACTGGGCTATACAGTCAATTCTTGATAAGCTGGATTATAACAGAGAGAAATGTGTAAAATAAAATTGTAATAAAAATATTGACAGTTTGTTGTTCATATGTATAAATGTTTCTACCATGATAAACAGTGATTTCGCAATAGCAGTTCATTCCATGCTTCTTCTCGCGGTTCATAAGGAGCAGTTGCTTTCAAGTTCAAAGCTTTCTGATATGATGAATGTTCATGCTGTGAGGGTACGTAAAGTCCTCTCTCAGCTGAAAGATGAAGGTTTTATTGCTTCCAAAGAAGGGGTAAATGGCGGGTTTTCCCTCGCCTGTGACCCAGGAAATGTAACCTTACGCGCTCTTTATGAGCTTACTCAGAGGGATATACTTAAACCGAAATGCCACGACTGCAGTTGCTGCCATATAGGTTCTAATATTGAAAAAGTTCTTGATAAGATATTGATAGAAGCGGATGGCAGAGTGCAGGAATATCTTCAGAGCTTTACTCTTAAAAAAATTCTCGATCTTGTATAGAGTTTAAAAGTTATTGACTGAAATCATTATCTGTTCAAAATGTACCATACGGTCGGTATAATATGAAAAAGGGAACTGAAACTAAAGAAAAAATTGTTCAGAAAGCATTAGAACTCTTTCATGAAAAAGGTTATAATCATACAAGTATGAACGATATTGTTGATCTTACAGGTGTTAAAAAAGGTAATTTATATTTCCATTATAATTCAAAAGAGGAGCTTGCTGTTGAGGTTCTCAAAGAGGCCCTGCGTGACTATGATTCTTTTATAAGTTCAAGAATGAGCGGGGCAACACCGCTGGCACGTTTAATTTCTATGATAGATGCAATTGCTGCTTATCATGTTGAAAAAGGTAATGGCAGAGGCTGTATTTTCGGTAATATGGCTCTTGAATCCAGAGAAAGAGATTCCACGCTTTCAAAATTTGTTCAATCTGTTTTTGAAAAATGGGAAAGTAATATAAGCGCTCTTCTTAAAAGCGGAATAAATAGCGGAGAGATCATGGAATCCGGCTCAACAGAAAGATACGCCAGGGTAATAATATCTCAGCTTGAAGGAGCTGTCATGCTTTCAAGAGTTTATTCAGAGTATGGGCCTCTTCGTGAGAGTGCTGACGTGATTATTAAACAGTTAAAAAGTTTAAGGAGAGAGGTGTGTGATGCTGACGAAAGAGGAGATTAAAACAAAAGCTCTTGAAATCGGATTCGCAGACGCTGGAGTCACTGGTGTGGAACCTTTCAGTTCTCAGCTGGATTTTATTGATATAGATGACCGGTATAAATGGACTGAAAAACTTGGAATTAATCTAAAAGCCGGTATAGATCCGCATAATACCCTTGAAAACTGCAGGAGTCTCATTGTACTTCTATTTTCATATTATACTAATAGAATACCTCTAAGGTTGGAAAAGTATTACGGACGCTGTTATTTAAATGATGACAGGGTAACAAAAGATGGTCTTGCTGTTATGGTGAAGCAGTTCAGAGGTTTTCTCCGCGATAACGGTATCAATACTAAACTCGGAGCCGGGATGCCTGATAAACTTTCTGCAATGCGTGCCGGAATCGGAACTTCAGGAAAAAATACTCTTCTTTATGCTTCCAGCAGTGCCGGTAAAAGCTCCTTCATATTTCCCGTTGTTATTGTTACAGATGCAGAACTGGAACCGGATGCTCCGACAGTTGAAAACGGATGCCCGGAGTGGTGCAGAAACGCATGCATTGCGGCGTGCCCGACAAAAGCACTCACTGGAAACGGACGTATAGAGCCTTCAAAATGCATATCGTATCTCACTTATTACGGAAAAGAAGTGACTCCTCGGGAACTTCGTGAACCAATGGGACTGTATATCTATGGTTGCGACAGATGCCAGAATGTCTGCCCCAGAAATATAAGCTGGATTACTGCTGATAAGAGTACTGATGCGAGATTTGAACGCATGTCAGAAGATTTTGCCCCTGAAAAAGTGCTCCTGATGGATCAGGATTATTTTGAAAAAAGGATCTGGCCATTTATGTTCTACATGTCTTATAAACAGGCCTGGCGATGGAGAATGAACGCTGCAAGAGCAATGGGGAATACAGGTGACAGAAAATATATCCCTCATTTAATTAAGGCATTTGATAATTTTGATGATGATCGGGTAAGGATAATGATTGCATGGTCTCTGGGAAAACTCGGGGGTGATGATGCGGTTTCTGCACTTGAAAGATATTCTGTTAATGCAGAGGGTGAACTTAAAGAGGAAATTGAAATTGCTCTTTCAGGAAATTGACAAATTTATTCTGCCGGAATAATTATCTTGCGGTCTGAGTTTATTGTTATCACGTAATAAACAGGAAGTTTTTCAAAAGTCGTCAGACGAATCCTGTATCTTGATTTGTCGAGTTGTGAGAGAGGATCGTTCTTGATTGAACATATTTTAACAGGTGAATATATCTCCCATTCATTGTTGAAATTTCTGCCCAGTGGAATATATTCCGGTCTGTTTTTAAGAGATTTATGCGCAAGAATAACCTCCTTCTCAACAATGAAAAATGTCTTTTTCGGTATTTTCTGAATAGGGAAGTTTTTCTGAAGATAAACAGACTCAATATTAATAGAAATGCATTCGGTTTTCTGTTCAATAGTGAAAAAAACCTGGTATGTAGTATGATTATCTATACTGTCAGAAGATTTAATGCTGTATTCAGTTGAATTTCCGTATGTGAATACAGTTTGAACTGATGAGTTTTTTTTATCGGTGGTACAGGCTGAAAATAGTATCAGCAGACCGATCAGGCATTTTTCGATTTTAGTCATTAAGTATTATCCCTGTATACAGAATAAGTACCGGATTTTTTTCATAATCATTTCAGTTATAATTCTAAAGATACTTTATAGTGTTGAATAAAGTAATAGAGCATTTCCTTGCTTATATAAGTTAATGAAAAAATAATGTAATAAGGTTAATAAATAATATATCTTAAACTGATAAATTTTACATTATATGGTTTAATTATCAATAGTTTTAATCATTTTTTTATTTTATTTTAAATTATGCTGTTTAATTTTTTAATGATGAGTCAAAAATCTACTTGCTTAAAGTCCTGTAATTATTTTTAAGTATCATTTGATTTGACAGGAATTATTTACTGCACAAATTCCGATTGATGTTAATTATTTTTTCAGGAAAACCTGCTCTTCCGTTAAATGTACTTTTTTCAAATATATAAAATAGTGGAATTTTATGTTTCTTAAATCAATGGACATGTTCGGCTTCAAATCATTTGCGGATAAAACGCATATTGAATTTGAACCGGGTATAACAGCAATTGTAGGACCCAACGGCTGCGGCAAATCGAACGTAGTTGATGCTGTAAAGTGGGTTCTCGGTGAAAAGCAGGCTAAAAATATCCGTGGGCAGACCATGGAGGATATTATATTCTCCGGAACTGACCAGAGAAAAGCACTTTCCCTTGCGGAAGTGTCCCTTACCATTGATAATACCAACCGCATACTGGATTTCGATTCAGAAATGGTCACTGTAAGCAGAAGAATATTCCGTGACGGTGAATCTGAATATCTCATTAATAAATCTCCTGTAAGGCTGAAGGATATAGATAAGCTCTTCATGGATACAGGTATAGGCAAATCTGCTTACTCTGTTCTTGAACAGGGAAAGATGGACCTTATACTATCCACAAAAGCTGAAGACAGAAGATATCTGTTTGAAGAAGCTGCCGGCATCTCCAGATACAAGATGCAGAAAAAGGAATCTCTCAAAAAACTTCAGGACACAGGTGAAAACCTGAATAGAATAAATGATATTCTTAAAGAGATTGAGAGAGAAAAGGATCTCAAATCCAGGCAGGCTGACAAAACCAAGGAGTTTCTTAATCTCAAAGGAAAACTTTCTGATCTTGATATAAAGGTCAGTCTTATTAAATATAGAGATCTTGTCAGGAAATATGAAAAAAACCAGGCTGATATTGAAAAACTGAAAAAAGAACGTGAAGAGCTTTCCGGCAAAGTGTCCAAAACATCAGTTGAAAATGAAAAAGATGAAAAGAGAAAAAATGATCTTCAGTATCAGCTTTTTGAAATCGAAAAAAAATTAGGCGATTATAAAGTCAGAAGAGAAACAATCGATCTTGCAACAGATAAAAACAGGCGTCTTGTTGAAGAGAATACATCAAGAAAGAATTCAGTAATAAAGAAAATTGAGGAAAGAAAAGAAAATCTCGAACGACTTACGATTGAGAAAAAAAAGAGTGAAGAAACAGCTCTTGAGCTTAAAGATAAAATAGTAGAAGATAAAAAGAAGCTTTCCGAATTCTTCGAAACAAGAAAAAGGAAAATCGATTCTATACATGCATCCCGTGATAAGATTGAGGATAACAACAGAAAGATAAAAGATCACGAGTTATCACTCAAAAAGCTTCGTGAAGCTCTTGAGGTGGTTATTAAAAAACTTGTGGATGCAATTGAAAAAAGAAAGATTGAACTGGAGAATTCTGAGAATGAAAGACAGGATGTAAAAAGGCTTATTGAAAGTGAATTGAGCCAGATCGAAATGGATCTGAATAATGCAATTGATGAACTTAAGCTTAAGTCTTTTGACAGATCCTGGATGTTTCTTGAAAAGATTAAAATCAGTGTATTGAAAGAACATATCTATAAGTTTGAAAGTTATGAAGACGGATTCCGTTCAATTCTCTTCGATAAAACAGGTATACATGCTGAAAAGGAGAGTCTTGATAAAAGGATTCGTGAACTTGTCCTCTCAATAGATGAGATGAGAGCTGACAATGTTTTATTAGATGAATTTATTCAGAATGAGCAGCGTGAGCTTGAAAACATCAATGCGATGATTACCAGAATTGAAAGGGACATCGCAAAATATGAAAATGACAGCAACTGGATTGAGAAACAGATCGTTTCTTTAACTCATCAGATAGATGATATAAAAAAACAGATCGACAACTATAACGAAGATATAGTCAGAACTGATAAAATTATCGAAGATCTTCTGCGCGAGATACGCGAATCTGAAGATAAACTTATTCAGTTCAACGAAAAAAGTGAAGCCCTGAAGAAAAGTATTAATGAACTTGTGGCCCGCAGAAGTGAAATTGAAAATAATATAGCACGAAGAAAAACTGACTCACGGAAGGATGAGGAGGAGCTTTCAAAGATTCATGAACGGCTCGGATCACTTGAGAGAAATGGTGTCGAGATATCTTTTAAGCGTGATGGTATTCAGGATTACCTCTGGACTGAATATGAAAAGAAAGTTTCAGAACTGAGTGAGATTAAACTTAATGATACAATGATCAATGAATTTCAGAACGAGATTCAGGATCTAAAAAAGAAAATACAGGATCTGGGGCCAATTAATAATCTTGCGATTCAGGAATTCAGAGATCTTAAAAAAAGATTCGAGTATTATCTTGATCAGAAAACTGATATCGAAAAAGCCCGTGAAGATATTATTTCCGTTATAGAAGATATTAATAAAACTTCAGTTGAGATGTTTATAAGCACTTTCAATGAAATTCAGAAAAACTTTGCTGAAATGTTTAAGAGGCTCTTTGAAGGTGGAGAGGCTTTTCTTGAGCTCTCCGAAATGGATAATGTTCTTGAAAGCGGAATAGATATTATGGTGAGGCCTCCGGGCAAAAAGTTCAAGAATATAAACCTCCTTTCCGGTGGGGAGAGGGCGCTAACTGCCATAGCGCTCCTTTTCGCAACATATATGGTTAAGCCGTCGCCATTCTGTTTCCTGGACGAGATTGACGCTCCACTTGATGAACAGAATATACAGCGGTTTGTCAAGATGTTAAGGGAATTCTCTAAAAGCACCCAGTTTATAATTGTTACGCATAATAAAAAGACTATGCATATAAGTGAATCGATTTACGGTGTAACAATGGAAGATCCGGGTGTGTCAAAAATTATATCAGTAAAAATGGAGCGCCCTGAGTAAGACTCTTTCTACGTGCTTATTTTATTGACAAAATATGAATATATATGTAAATTGTGTTCAGGAGTGATATATAAAAATATAAAAAACACAATGGAAGGTGTAAAATGAAAATAACAGCTGATGGTATTCTGGGAGCCGCCCAGAAAATTAACAACAGAAAACAGTCAGAAGAAGGGAATAAAAGTGCGAATAAAGATATAAAAACTGATTCCCTTTCACTTGGTAAAGCGATAAATTTCAGAATTGAGACCCTTGAAAGAGAGATAAAAGATATACAGACCTCTCTTACAAAAAATCAGATTATTCGCGAAGGGATAGACAGTATCCTTAATAATAATACACCTGAAAACCTGAACCTGACAATTGAAGCATCAAAATTTGAAGGCAAACAGATACTCAGAGATTATATTGGTACTGATACAGATCCTGCAGCACTTCAGATGAAAAAAAAGGATATTGAAACTCATATTAATAATGATATCAATAGTCTTACGAAAGTCCAGGTTGAAGTTGATAATATTGTAGCTTCAAATCTTACGGGTAGCAAAAAGGTTGAAAACCTGATGTCTAACGTAAATGATATTTTCAAAAATATCCCGTCTAATCTCGATACAATTTCGAATCTGGACGCTGATAAAGTAATGAAACTGGTCAGGTGATTTATTCACCTGGCTTTATATCTTTTTTACTTGAATTCTTTTCTATTCTTTTCCCGAAATCCTCTGAGTTGATGATAAATCTATGAAATATTTTAAACTGATTTTATTATTAATATTCATTATAACAGTTAGTTCGTTATTTGCAGTTGATCTTCTGAAAGAGGATGAAACGGTCATTGTACCTGAGCTTGAACCCTTAAAGATAGATCTGGAAGCTATTAAAAATAAAAGTTCAGTACGGAAAAATATTCCTGTTATAAAAAAGAAATTAAAAGATTCTAAACCGGCAAAAGTAAAAACTTCAAAATCCGCAGGCACCGTAAAAAAAGCAGCATCGAAAAAAATTAAAAACAAAAAAAAGAAACCCGTTCAAGGCTCTTCGAAGCAGGCAGTAAAAAGTGTTAAAACCGACAGGAAGTCTCTTCCCGAGTCAAAGAA
Organism: Spirochaetota bacterium; assembly: GCA_036821145.1. GTDB lineage: Bacteria > Spirochaetota > UBA4802 > UBA4802 > UBA5550 > UBA5550. The sequence continues at coordinate 46,962 of DAISJZ010000002.1, read as the reverse complement.
ATCTGAAGACGGGAGTAAACTTCCAATAAAAAAAGAAAGTATAGTTAATGCCAATGTGTCTAATCAGGGTAATAAAATTTCTGATAATACAAAAAGAGATACAAAACCGATTCGTTCCGGCATGATTATAATTAATCCGTTAGCTGGTACTTCAACGATTAACCGTCTGGATAACATTAATTATGCAGCAATATCCAGGTGGGCAAAATCGCAGGGGCTTAAGCTGAAAGAAGATTCTCCACCTGTAATTGATGATGTTGCATTTTTTACTCCGGATTATTTCGCAGAGTTTAAGATTGAAGGTTATGATAGAAACAGAGAATATAGACTTTATATAGATTTTGTCAGATTTGATAGAGAATCAGCGTATTTAAATTCAATTATCAAAATTCAGGGAAGAGATTATAAGGGGAAGATCTATCTTCTTGCAGAGGTAAACAGGCAAATATTGAAAGAGAATAAAATATTTGAAACTTTAATTCCTTATGAATTGTCATATCCCGGCAGATTTGATATTATAGTGAGAGAGTATTCTGATACTCCGGGTAAATGGGGGATATGGGATATGATTATTACAGATAATAAAATAGACCGTATAGAGATTATAAAACCTGATAGATCAGAAAAAATCAAAGAAATTGTACCAAAAATTTTTGAATAACAGCATAAAACATTTTGACAAATAGTAACCTGTTTTTTTTGGTATTCAAAGCGTCCGAAGACGTCTTTTTATTCAAGGACCATTTTGCTTTGAATGATTAATCATCGTAAAAGAAAGGAAAGGTATTACAATGGGTGACGATTACATCGAAAAAGACTTTGATGATGAAGTTTACGAAGACGATTACTATGAAGAACATTATAACGAAGAAGAATTAACTGATCTGGATGAATTTTCCGATGAAGATGATGATTTTGAAGATAATGACAATGATGAAGATGATGAAAAACCGGGCCGTCGTGAACGGAAAATCCATATCAGTTACGCTTGCGAAGATTGTGATTATAGATGGGATGATATTATTATTAAAAAGAGAGATGAGATTGAAGAAGATCTCGATAGAGATGTGATCTGCCCTATGTGCGGTTCTGTCAATATAACTCTTATATGAAAGACCGTAAGTTAGTAATCAAGGGAGCTAGAGAGCATAACCTAAAAAATATATCACTTGAGATTCCCAGAGACCAGTTTGTAGTAATAACAGGCCTTTCAGGTTCAGGAAAATCTTCACTCGCTTTTGACACAATTTACGCCGAAGGGCAGAGAAGATATGTTGAATCTCTCTCTGCCTATGCGAGGCAGTTTCTTGGACTGATGGAAAAGCCTGACGTTGATTTAATTGATGGACTATCTCCTGCAATATCAATTGAACAGAAAACAACTCACAGGAATCCGCGATCAACGGTTGGTACTGTCACTGAAATATATGATTATTTCAGGCTTCTTTATGCAAGAATCGGTATTCCTTATTGTCACTGTTGCGGTAAAAAGATAACCTCTCAGTCCGTAGATCAGATTGTCGATTCATTATTGACAATGAAAAAAGGGACAAAACTTCAGATACTTGCCCCGCTTATACGGGGGAAAAAGGGTGAGCATGTTGACAGAATTGAGCATGCTAAAAAAAACGGTTTTGTAAGGCTCCGTGTAGACGGTAATTTTTTTACAGTTGATGATAAGATCCCTCTTGAAAAGAATAAGAAACATACAATTGAAATAGTTGTCGACAGGCTTGTTCTGAAAGATGGCATAAGGCCCAGATTAACAGATTCTATTGAAACCTCAATCGATATGGGGGAGGGCCTTGTGGTTGTTCTGGCTGATGATGAAGAGCAGTTATATTCAACTCAGCTCTCCTGTCCTGATTGCGGTATTTCTATTCCCGAACTTTCTCCCCGTATGTTTTCGTTTAATACTCCCTATGGCGCCTGCCCTGAATGTGACGGGCTCGGATTTATTATGCAGTTTGATCCTGAAAGAATTGTATCTGACCCGGAAAAATCACTTAAAGAGGGAGTGCTTGAGGTATGGGGAAAGAGTACAAGCTACTGGTATCTTGAAACTGTTGAAGCTCTTGCTAAAAGTTTAAATTTTGATCCAGATACCCCGTGGGTTCATTTACCTGATAACATAAAAGATGTTATTTTGTACGGTACAAACGGGGGCAGGGTAAATTATAATATTAAGAGAAAAGATTCCGAATTTAAATTTTCACGAAAGTTTGAAGGAGTTCTGCCTAACCTGGAAAGGCGCTACAGGGAAACTAATTCAGAAGAAATGCGGGTCTGGATGGAAAAGTACATGTCCAACAATACCTGTACTGCATGCAATGGCATGAGGCTCCGTCCTGAAAGCCGTTCTGTTAAGGTGGCGGATAAAACTATTAATGAATTAACCTCTCTCTCGATAAAAGATTTACACCTCTTTTTTTCCGGGATTCAACTTAATTCTACAGAGATGAAAATCGCTGAACAGGTATTAAAAGAAATCCGCTCAAGGCTTAAATTTCTCAATGATGTCGGTATTGAATATCTTACGCTCGACAGGGCTGCCGGGACACTCTCCGGCGGTGAATCACAGAGGATAAGGCTTGCTACTCAGCTCGGTTCAAGTCTTACAGGTGTATTGTATATTCTTGATGAACCCAGTATCGGACTTCACCAGAGAGATAACGACAGGCTTCTTAAAACACTGAAACATCTTCGTGATATAGGCAATACTGTAATTGTCGTAGAACATGATGAAGATACTATAATGAATGCTGATTATGTGGTAGACCTTGGCCCCGGTGCCGGTGTAAATGGAGGTTATATTGTTGCTACCGGAACACCGCGCGAGGTTATAGCTTCTGAAAAATCTTTAACCGGAAAGTATCTGTCGGGTAAACTTCAGATAAACCTCCCCGAAGAAAGAAGGAAGCCGGAGAAGTTTATAACAGTTAAAGGCGCGCGTGAAAATAATCTTAAAAATCTTGATATAAATTTTCCTTTGGGAGTTTTTACTGCTGTAACAGGGGTATCAGGTTCAGGAAAATCATCTCTCGTTATTGAAATTTTATATAAGGCATTATCTTCTCTTGTGATGAGATCAAAGGAGTATCCCGGAAAGTTTGATGAAATAACAGGTACTGAAGCCATAGATAAAGTTATTGATATTGATCAGTCGCCAATAGGACGAACTCCAAGATCAAACCCTGCAACCTATACCGGTCTTTTCACACCAGTCAGGGAGTTATTTGCCAGGCTGCCAGAATCAAAAGTAAGAGGTTATAAAGCCGGGCGTTTTTCATTTAATGTCGCAGGCGGACGATGTGAAGCCTGTGAAGGTGACGGGGTAAAAAAAATCGAAATGCATTTTCTTCCTGATGTTTACATCACTTGTGATGTCTGTAAAGGGAAGAGGTACAATCATGAAACTCTTGAAGTGAGATATAAAGGCAAGAATATTTTTGAGATTCTTGATATGACAGTTGATGAGGCAGTCCCGTTTTTTGAAAATATCAATACTGTTAATACAAAGCTGGAAACCCTGAAGAGAGTCGGGCTCGGTTACGTTAAACTTGGACAACCTGCTACAACTCTTTCCGGAGGCGAAGCGCAAAGAATCAAACTCGCTACTGAATTATCTAAACGTGCTACGGGAAAAACTTTATATATACTTGATGAGCCTACAACAGGACTCCATTTTGATGACATAAAAAAACTGATTGAGGTTCTTAATTCTCTGGTGGAGAAGGGCAACACCGTTATTGTAATTGAACATAATCTCGATGTTATTAAAACAGCAGACTGGATTATTGATTTAGGCCCTGAGGGTGGAGATGCCGGGGGGACACTTGTGGGAGAAGGAACACCCGAAAACATAGTTAAAATAACATCCTCTCATACCGGACAGTTTCTCGCAAAAATACTGAAGAAAAAAAATAAATAGTATAATCTGTTTTTATACTGTTTCAAAATAGAATTGACTGAAAATACAGTATAGAAATTGAAAAAAGCATTGTTATAAGAGTGACAATAATCCCGGGTTTAAGAAATTCAAAAAAAGAAATATGAACATTCATTTTTTTTGCGCATTCTATCACAATGAGATTAGCCATTGCTCCAATTATTGTTGCATTACCTGCAAGAGTGGATGCTGATGCAAGTGAAAGCCAGATAAAATCACCGCCTGACTGTTTCAGTATCGGAATCATTAGAATAGTGAGGGGAACATTGCTGACAACCTGTGAAAGAATTAAGCTTATACCATGAATTGAGCTTATCCCCTCGACGTTTTCATTCAAAGGCCAGGCGCTTACAATATTCTGGAGAATACCGGTATTTTCAAAACCACGGACAACGATAAATAAAGAAGCAAAAAAAAGTATAAGAACCCAGTCTACTTTTAATATTACTTCAGACGGCTTAACTTTCCCAAGAAGAAGAATAAGCGCTGCTCCAGTCAGTGCAATCACCGGTATTGAGAGATTGATAATTTTACCTGCGAAAAAAAGTCCCATTACAAATATAAAAATCGGAACTGAAAATTTCATCGATTTATAATTAAACTGGTACGCTTCAGTTGAACATAACACTGGTCTGTTTCCGTGAAAGCGTTCTCTATAGAATATCTTAATTGTAAAATAAATCACAAACATGGAAATCATGGAGACAGGGAGCAGGTGAAGTATAAATTTTCCATATGATATCTGTGAAGTAATGCCTATAAGCATATTCTGCGGATTGCCGGTAATAGTCATTGCACTGCCGGCATTTGAAGCCAGTATCTCTGCTATAAGGTATGGCAGCGGATTGATATCTGAATTCCGGCAGATTGAAATAACAATAGGAGTATAAAGCAGAACAACAGCATCATTAACAAGAAACGCACTGGAAATTCCGGTTGTGAAAATTATTATAAAAAGAAGTCGGTTTTCGGTACCGGCAAATTTTATAGTCTGAAAAGCGATAAAAGCGAAAAAACCGTCTAATTCAAGAACAGTTATAATAATCATCATCCCGATGAGTAATGCAATTGTATTGAAATCAATTGCTGAAACTGCTTCATCAAAAGTGAGAATTCCGGAAACAATCATCGCCACAGCTCCGAAAAAAGCGGCTGATGGTCTGTCAATATTTACACCGGGGAGCCTGGTGAAAATTATTCCCGTATAAGTTAAAATGAATATTATTGAGGCTGATGAAAACATAGTATTGTAACGCTATTTAATACTTCAAATGTCAATTATTATTGACAACTTCTAATATTAAAATATTATTATGTCGTATTATTTTTCTTCCTGAATTTTTCATTTTTTTAATTTTAAATGACGATAATTAATGTGATAATTATTGCCTGAGATGAATTATCAATAACGATGAATATTAAGTACCATTAATCACATCACTGAAAGGATTTCGATGAAGTTTAAAAAGGTTTTTCTTATAGCTTATATAGCTGTATTTATTTCGACACCACTTCTATCCGTATATCCGGCTGATATCAATTTTGTAAAATTTGAATCAGCAAAAGAACTCTTTAGAAAAGGTACAATTTACTTTAATAACATGCAGTATCTTGCTGCTGCTGAGTTTTTTAAAAAAGCCCTTCAGGAGTATCCTGACTATTATTCTGCACGGGATTATCTTGCAAGATCATTCAGGCTTGCCGGTTTTACTGAAAGTGCAATATCGGAACTTAATAAAATTCTCGAAATATATCCTGAAAATATTTCTGCACGACAAAGGCTTGAAAGTATTCAGTTCAGAAAAGGTTTTTTCGAAGCTCATGATAATCCTTCTGAATATATTCTTCATTCCGAATATGATTCAAAAAAAATGAAAAGGTTTGCATTTCCTGATGCAACTGATATTGCAATTGACAGCGACAGGAATATTTATGTAACATCGTTTTCCTCTCCACGTGTAATACGTATTGATCTTAACGGAAACGCCAGTGAAATAATTAGAACAGGGTATAGCGGAGGTATTTACGGAATTGATTGCTCCGGGGACCGTCTTGCGGTTACTGACTTTAAAAATGATACGATTTTAATAACAGGTTTTTCCGGAAAAGTTATAAAAAAAATCGGAGGAAAGGGGAGCGGAGACAGCCTGTTTCACGGTCCTAAAGGTCTCTGTTTTGACAGCAAAGGATTTCTTTATGTTGTTGATGGAGGTAATTACAGAGTTCAGAAATTTGATCCTTCGGGTAATTTTAACCTTTCATTCGGCAAGTATGGTGAATATGAAGGGGAATTTAAAACACCTTCTGATATTGCCTGCCTTAAAGATATGGTTTATGTAACTGATACTGCTTTGAAAAAAATTGTGGTGTTTGATCAATACGGCAATTATATCAAAGATCTTTTTATTGATGAAATGGTTTCTCCGCGCGGAATAAATGTCAAAGGTGAAAATCTGATTATTTCTGATGAAAAAAATGGTGTTATTATATATAACGTTGCGAATGGGGCAAAAAATGTTTTCAAGGAATGGAATGAGCGTACATTAGTAAGATCTGTTTCAGCCATTTTTGATCAGGACGGATTTTTCTATGTCCTTGATTCAACTCCCAACAGTATTTATTGTTTTTCACCTGAACATAAAAGATACTCCAATCTTGAGATGGAGATTACTTCAATTGATTCTAATAATTTTCCTGTAGTTGCCTATTATGTAAATGTCAGAGGGAGAGATGGTAAACCGGTATATGGTCTGAAACCCTCTAATTTTACAATAATCGAAGATAATTCACAAATAATTAATTTTTATACAGATTACCTTAAAGACCGCGCTAAATCCGCTTCCTTTGCACTCACTGTTGACAGATCTCCGGAGATGAGCAGCAGGCATAGCGATTTACCCTGGCTCACAGATTTTATATTAAAAAAAATGAGAACAAATGATACTATCGAGCTGATCAATTTCAATGATCAGGTATGGATTGGCAGCGGGTTCGACTGGAGCAGAAGAAGAACGATTGCCGCACTTGAAAAACGCGAATATAGAACCGGTAAGCAGATCGGCGCGGCCTTGTATCAATCAATTACAAGTTTAATACCAAGACCTGACAGAAGAGGTGTCGTTCTTATTACGGATGGGAATACCGGACCTGATTCTTTTAACAGATACACTGAAGATACTATAATTGATTACGCCCGGGAACATTATATACCTGTATTTATTATATCGCTTAAACCATGCTCTCCAGAACTTGCCCGTATTGCCTTTGATACCGGAGGTAAGGTAATAGGTCCTTCGGACATCGATAGTTTAAACAGTATTTATTCAGCTGTTAAAGACAGGGCTGAACATAGATATGTTATAGTTTATAACACTTTTAAACTTCCCTCTTTCAATGGGTGGTGGGTTGACGTAAAGCTTGAAGTTAATTACAAAGGTCAGAACGGAATAGAATGGGGTGGATATTTTGTACCTTAATAATGATAAAATGTATAATGCCAGACATAATATGGTAGTAAAACTTGAACAGAGAGGAATCTCTTCCGGTTCTGTACTTAATGCAATGATGCGGGTACCCCGGCATTGTTTTGTTTCCGAAGCTTTATGTTATAGAGCTTATGATGATACATCTCTGCCAATCGGTTTCGGGCAGACAATATCAACACCTTCTGTAGTCGCATCAATGGTGCAATCACTCAGGCTTACAGGAGATGAATCAGTACTTGATATAGGTTCAGGTTCCGGTTATCAGACTGCAGTATTAGCTGAACTTGCCGGAAGTGTAACTGCTATGGAACGTATTCCCGAACTTGCTGAACGTTCAAGAATTGTTCTTAAAGATCTTGGATATTTGGTACGGGTTATCAATTCTGATAATTTTAATGAAATCGAAGGCTCCTTCGACAGGATTATTGTCGCAGCGGGTGTAAAAATTTTCCCGAGTGAACTACTCTCAAAAGTTAATGAAGGAGGAGTCCTGGTAATACCTGTTGATGAAAGCGGGAAAAATCATCAGATAAAGAGAATTGTAAAAAAGAGAGATGATGATTATTTCGAGGAGATTATTGGAAGAGCTACTTTTGTACCTTATATCATTGGGGAAAGAATGATGTAGTTCTACATTTTAAGCATCTCTTCTGTAAGCCATTTCATAGATTTTGACATCTGGGTATCACCCCCGGCTTCATTTCCATCTTCGGGATATATTTCAATTGTTTTTTCACTCTGGATGTGGTTGAATAATCCCATTACACATTCAGCTGGAGAAATGTCATCTTTAAGACCTGTAATAAAAAGAGTCGGGATCTGCAGGTCATGGGAAAAGTTTATAATATCGAAGTAAGAAAGATTGCGTTTAATCTGGTTTTTCTTTCCTTTCTGAATATTTATGATATCATTTATTTCACGAGCCGTGTCACTTAACGAAATATTCTGGCTGAGCGGAAGGTCACAAAAGAGCGGTGAATCCATTACAATCGCACCAATTCGTCCGGAGTTAACCGCAGTGAAGAAAGCTGCAGCAGCTCCGAATCCTTTTCCGTAGATCCCGATTTTGTTGCAGTCAAGAAAACTTATAAGACGGAGGAAGTCGACAGATCTGAAAATATCCAGATAAACTGAGCGTGCATAATATGTATCAAGATCAATAATGTTTTCAACAATAAATCCGAGTGAATTCTTTTCATCTTCTTCAGATCTATTTTCGATTATATCGTGACCTCTTAGAATAAGGATCAGGTGAGCTGTGCTATCGTTCAGGTATCTTACAAGTCCTTTTTCCGGGTATCTGTTATAATCGTGTACATGTATTATGACTTTCTGTTTTTCTTTCTTTTTGGGCACGTAAAGAACGCCGCGTATTCGTGTTTTTAAAAAACCATTATACGAAATATCGTAAGCTTTAAATTTAGCGGTAGATTTTTTACTGTTTTCATGAACTTCAGGCTCAAGTGGTATCTTTCTGATTTCAGAGATAGATTTTTCCCAGAATTTGAGAAAGTCAGGCTCTCTATTCAGTTCTGGCAGATTATAAAAATACCGGTCAAACGCCCTAATTGCCATTTATTATACACCGCCGGAAATTTTATAAAGATAATAATAGTTAAGGCTGAAGAGAAAATAAAGAACAGTGATCATTAATGCTGAAATCAAAAGAAATGATAAAGAAAGACTTCCGTAATGAATCGGCCTTTTCAAAAAATAAAGGATTATATATTTTATAGTGAGGCCTTCATCTGAAAGTTTTCTGTATTTTTTTATAAAAATGAAGTAAAGAATTAAAAAAAGCATCAGTAGAAGAAAATTTTCAAAAACAAGGTTGAATATATCTACACGTTTAACTGCGTAATGTGTCAGAGGAAATACAATTAAATCAGCGAGAATTATTGATGCGACTGCAGCAATTACTATAAAGAGAGAAATGGCTGCGATTTCTTTAACTTTGCTTCTTATCGTTTTACTTTCAAGTGTATTATTATCATTACTCTGTATCATTATTATTTTCTTCTTGTTCTGTCGAATTATTCTTGCCTGATTCTTTTTCAACTACACCCTTTTCTTCAAGTGCTTTACGTGCAGCTCTCCGGACTTTGCTACTTGGATCATTTTTCATCTTGTATTTTAATATGTCAATTGTTCTTTCATCGTTAAATTCTTTTATTAAAATAATGGCTTTATACCGTACCTCTGCATTGTCGCTTCTTACTGAATTCATAAGAAGCGGAATTGAATCAGTATCTCCTAATTCAACTAATGCTGTAACAGACTGCATGTATAAATCATAGTATTTCTTTTTTTTACTGAAACTATACGAGTCTATCTCCTTAATGATTTCTTTTATATCCCCGGCTGACTCGTTTATTTTTAACTTTGCTATACTTTTGACCGCATAAGAACGGATCGTCATATCTTCTTCATTGTCTTTATAAAGAGAAACTAAAAAGTCCTTCTGGGCCGGTGAGCCGCATTTACCGATAAAAAGAGTTAATCTTTCTCTTACCATTTTGCTGGTTTTTATATTTTTTACACTTTCCATAGCGAAATCAATAATTTCAGGTGAGTTAAGGTCGCCTAATGCGATTATCACAGCATCAGTAAAATTAGACGGATTTGCAAGATCCTGTTTTTTTATTATTTCAATAAGTTTAGGTTTTGACCCGGCAAGTTTCATTTTACCAATTGAGTAACAGGCGGCAATTCTTACATCATCATTTTCATCATCAAGAGCATTGATTACTGCCTGAGAGTTTTCTATTGAATTATGATCTCCCAGTGCCGTAACAGCATATTTTCTGATCTCCATATCTGAGTCATTGGAGATTAAAGCCGCAAGTTTCTGCAGAAGGCTTTTCTTAAGCTGCTCATCATTAATTTCTTTAATCATATTTATTGCAATTTTTCTGTCTTTCTGTATACCGTAATCAAGTGTCTGGGATATCTTGTCAGCTTTCTGTTTCTCATTCATCTGCTCTTTGGATTGTTCTTTTGAAGGTGCTGTTTTTTTATCGTCTGTTTTTTTTTCTGTCTCAGAGGGAGTTTTGTTGTTTTTTTCAGTTTCAGTTTTTTTCTCTGAAGAAGGAACAATTTTTTTCGCCGGATCAGCTGTCTGTGAATTGAGCTGCAACCCTGAAAATAGTATGAGAGAAATTATAATAATTGATCGTGAGAGTAAAAATAATTTATTCATCAGTAATCCCTGGTTTCTGTAGATTAATTATTATTTATATTATCGGACTGTTTTAAATGATTATGGTTGTTTTTTTACTTTCCAGTCCTTTAATGAGGAGATAGATCGTCTCTGAAACAGGTACAGGAATATTATGATGTGACGCAGTTTCTATAACAGCTCCAATAATACTGTCAATTTCAGTTTTTCTGCCGTTAGATATGTCCTGAAGCATGGAACAAATATTTGCAGATGTTTTCAGGCATGTCTCATTTACTTCGTTAAGCATAATATCGATATCAAGGGGTATTCCGGCAGCTTTTGCAGTATTGACAGATTCAGTTACCAACTGCTTTTGAAGTTCCATAGCGTAAGGGATTTGCAGTATATCGCCGTTTTTTATGTCCAGTATTGCAGCTATGGGATTGATCCCCGCGTTAATAACAGCTTTTTTCCATACAGCGATATGCGGATTAAAAACCCGTGTAAACTGCAAGCCGGCCTTGCTGAATAGATTATCAGCAGCTTCAATGGATTCAGATGAACTGCTTCCAATTGTAATTACACCTTTTCCTCCGAAGGAGACAGATGATAATCCGGTTTTTGTTGCTCCTATTGTTGTGGTACCAAGAACTATACGGTCTTCATTTATGTATTTTGTAATAGTTTCAAAGTTGCCAAGTCCATTTTGCAGAGACACAATAATTGAATCTTTTTTAATTGATGAAAGTATATCTTTTATGGCATTATCAGTCGAATAACTTTTTACGAATAAAATAATTATATCTGCATCAGTCAGTATACCCGGTTTAGTGTTTATCGAAGGGTGAATTATATCGGTTAAATCATTCTCGGCAAGTGAAAGTCCGGAAGTATTTATTTCATCCACAATGGATTGATCTTTTTCATATATTGAAAAAGGTATACCTGTTCTTTGAAAAATATGCGCGAAAAGTGAACCAAGCGCGCCTGCTCCTACAATTCCCGCTTTCATAAGGCTTACCTCCTGATACCCGTGATTTTAATTAAATGTTAGACAAATTACAGTAATCCAATTATCTGGATAAGGTAAACACTTGCAATAATAATTTGGAGTCTTCTATGAGAATTAAAAAGTTAAAAAAACTGCTTAAAGAAAATGGTCACTTTCCTTATTTAATAACAGATTTAAATAATATTAAATATCTTACCGGCTATGCAGGTTCAAACGCATATCTGATAATTGATGAAAAAGAATCATTTATTATCTCAGATTCGAGATACGAAGAGTATATAAAAAAGCTGCTCACAAGAGGAGTCAGGTTCTATTTACAGGAGGGCTCAGCTGCCGGTGCTATTAAGGGATGTTTAGACATTATTTCTAATAAAGAGATATTTGTTGAATCTCATAATATTACATTATCCCTTTATGCTGAATTAAAAAAAACATTAAAAAAGATAAAGATAATTCCGGTTACTGAAGATCCTGTCAGCATACTGCGATCTGTTAAGGATGAAGGGGAGATTTCGCTTCTGCGTGAAGCCTGTGCTATTACTGACAGATGCTTTACACATCTACTTCAGTATATTAAGCCTGGAGTATCTGAGTGGGATATAGCGGTGGAAATAGATTATTATTATAAAAAGAATGGCTGTACAGCCTGTTCATTTGATCCCATAGTCGCTTCAGGTGCTGGAGCTTCAATGCCTCATTATAAACCATCCGAGGATAAAAAAATCAGCAAAGGTGATATTTTACTGATTGACATGGGGTGTCTCTATAAAGGTTATAATTCAGACTTGACAAGAACAATATTTGTGGATAGTGTAGATTCCACTCTGGGGGATATATACAATATTGTTTATGAAGCCCAGAAAAAAGCCGTCAGTTCAGTAAAGCCCGGAATTGATACCTGTAAACTTGATTCAATAGCCAGAACAGTAATTTCTGATTACGGATACGGGGAGAATTTCGGTCACGGTCTGGGGCATGGTGTTGGTATTGAAATCCATGAGCTCCCGGCTATCAAAAAGTTTACCAGCGCTATAATTAAAAAAAATATGGTTATCACTATAGAACCCGGGATATATATTCCGGGGAAGGGTGGTGTCAGGATTGAGGATACTGTGCTGGTTACCTCTGGCGGTTGTGAAATACTGACAAAATCTTCAAAGGAATTAATAGTTATTTAAGGGGTATTTATGATTTCAGTTAATGATTTCAAAAGAGGAGTCGTCATCAAACTGGATGGTGAACTTTACACAGTAATTGAATATCAGCATGTGAAACCTGCACGTGGTGCTGCTTTTGTCAGATCAAAAGTAAAACATCTGAAAAAAGGTTCTGTTGTTGAAAAGACTTTCAGAGGTGGTGAGAAAGTTGAAGATGTAAAAATCATTAAAAGACAGATGCAATATCTTTATGAAGAAGGGGATGAGCTTGTTTTCATGGACACTGAATCCTATGAGCAGGAGTCAATTCCTAAAAAAGCGATAGGTGAGGCCCTGAAGTTTATAAAAGAACAGGATATGGTGGATATCGCAATGTACGAGGGTGAAGCTATCACTGTTGAACCTCCTCAATCAGTTGTACTTAAAGTTATCTATGCAGAACCCGGCCTTAAAGGAGATACTGCAACTAACGTTCTTAAGCCTGTGAAAGTTGAAACCGGAGCTGAGGTAAGGGTTCCACTTTTTATAAATGAAGGTGATATGATCAAGATAAACACTGAAACAGGTGAATATCAGGAAAGGGTGAAGCAGTAGCATGAGTCTCTCACGTTATCTGCTTGAATTTGTTAATGACAACCCGGGGAAGTCAGTCGGTGCTATTGCCGGCTTTCTCCTTGGTATATTAATTCTTGCTTTCGGCGTCCTGAAAACAATTGTGGTTATTCTTTTCGTTGTTCTTGGAATAATAATCGGGAAGATGGCTGATGACCGCATATCTATCATTGATGAAATCCGTAAAATTTTCAGAAGATAATTAATCCGGCTATGCTGATGAAGTCTAAATCTCAGAGCAGAAAGAACGGATTCAATTATATCAATGAAGCTTACAGGTCGTTCAAAAAAAAGAATTATGAGAATGCTGTTATAATCCTTGAAAAGGGATATTCTTCGGGTGATACTACTCCCTACAGCATGTTTCTTCTTGCCGTTTCTCTTATTTATTCAAATAATTTTTCCCGGGCAGGGATTATCCTTGAACATATACAGCGTGTTGAACCGCTTTATGAACCCTTTGTTCAGCTCAAATCATTCTTATCTCTTAAATCTGCTGTGAGCCGTGAAGAAGCTATGCATATTTATGTTGCCGCTCTTGAAAAGCTGCCGGCAGACGCTCTGCTTCGGAAAGCCTTAAGAATACTTGAAGATTCTAAAGATTTTTCCACCTTTCAGAAAAATGTAAAACTTCATGAACTGGTTGAAATTCCTTCTCCCGGGAAAAAATATTATACTGGAAGAATAATTAAATCAGGGAAAAATCAAATAAAGGCCAGGAGAAAATACACCATTCCCGGGATTATTCTTGTTTCATTTCTTATAGTCTGCGCAATTTTTTTTGCTGTTTCCCCCCTGTATTATTCATCTCTTGTTAAAAGTTTTAAAAATGATAAAAATACACGCAAGTCTGATATATCCGGTAAGGTTGATATGGTTGATCTTGGTGGTGCCGGGTATGGGATTGTAGATAGAATAAACAGTACTAAAACTCCTGAATTTTACGCTTCAGGGGATGTTGTTATCAGTGATTTCAATGAATCAAGAAGACTTCTTAAGGCCGGCGAGTTTAATAAAGGTGTTTTAATCCTCAACAGAATATTGAACAGTAATGCAAGCTTTATGGTGAAAGAGAAATGTGAATTTCTGATAAAATATGTTATGGACTCTGATGAAAGGACTTACGAAGAGATTGACATTGCTAAACTGAATAAAAAACCGTATCTCTACAGAGGAAGTTCTGTTATACTCCGGGGTAAGGTTGCAAATATGAAACAGGTTAAAGGCGGGAAAAGCTTTACCCTTATGGTGGGATATGACGGGAGCAACTTCGATGGAATAACACTTGTATTCGATCCTGATAAAACACCATTAGAAAACAGTGAAATTGTTGAAGTCAGGGGGCTTTTTATCACAGGAATGGGGAAGGGTAATATCCCCTATATTTCAGGCGAGGAGATTGTAAAAATAAAATAAATAACCGGAATATAATCAAAAAACAATTTAAAGTTATTTCCGGGCAGAGATAACCCAGTGAGATATTACTTTTGAAGTGTCCCCGATGATCGTCCTCTCCATCCATCCGTAATTAAGCTCACTGAATCCTGAAAAAAGAGTTTTTAATTCATCTTCATTATAAAATGAAACTATAGTTCCTGTTAAATCATTAAGTCCGGTTTGCCATGTATTGTTTCCCAGGTGTTTACCTGTTTTAAGATATGTATCTTTATCAGTTCTTAATGTGGCAAAAATTACTCCTCCGGATTTTGTTATCCTTTTAATCTCAGATATCATGGGGATTATTTCTGGCTTTGTTGAGTAATGAAGTGAACCCCATGCAACAGAAATATCAAATAATTCATTGCGCAACGGTATATCACGGTTATCGCAATGAATTAATTTTTCAGGATCTAAATCTCTGCAGATCTGTAAAGCGTTGAAGCTGTTGTCTGTGCCGTAAACCTGATTAAGGCCTGCACTCTGCATAAATGCTATGTGCCTTCCGCTTCCGCATCCTACATCTATTGCTTTAAGTTCTTCGATTGCCTGAAATCTTTGTAATTCTTTCATAACCAGTCTTACAAGATTTTCGTCAGGGTATGATAACACAGATTTATCTTTTTTATAGTGTTTATTCCAGTCAGTTTTCATCTGTTTCGTCTTTTCTAATCCTGATGTTCATTTTTGATTCAGCAAACTCTGCAGTCTGAATAGCATCTTCTAATGTTTTTCCTTTGGCGACAATAACACCAATTCTATCGTGATTTGAGGCAGGCGGAGATATGTTTGAACCTATATCTTTAAAAATACGTGAAAAAATGATTCCGTCTATTTTTTTGACAGTGTCAGTGTTGCACGATGTAAGTGTCCCGTTCTCCCCTGTGATGTATTTTACAACCACCGGGGTATTGAGAATTTTTCTGTTTGGTTCACGAAAATTGATACCTGTAGCGGCATTGATTGAATTTCTAATATGATTATATCCTGTTGAGGAGGGAATCATGATATCAGGGATAAATTCACCTCCGAATTCAGGGACAGCTTCCAGAAGATAAAGTTTATTGTTATTATCTATTACAAATTCCATAATCATTGGAGAAGTCTGTATATTAAATGCTTCAGCAATTTTCTGTCCTGTCTCGACGATTTGCTCAACCATGTGAGAATAGATGGATGGCGTTGAATGAAGTATATCTGCAAAATAAGGTAGAGGAGATGTCTTTTTGTCAGAGATCATGATGTTGTAGTATTTCTGCTGATGAATCAGTCCGGCACAGATTATTTCATGTCCTTCAATAAAACGTTCATAGATAAAATCCTCCCCCTGATGCAGAGATATGAATGATGATAGTTCATCTTTGCTGTACAGCAGTTTGACATCTATTTTGGCATGACCAGTCTGTGGTTTTGCAATTACTGGAAATATTTTATCATTCAATGATGCTGTTTTTGTTTTTTGAGTGATCGGCAGAATCTCGGGAACAGGTATGTTTTGTTCAGTATATATCTTTTTAGTAATTTTTTTATTTAGAAATTTTTTACTTTCTTCAAAAGGAATGAAGGGGAGACCGAATTTTTCGCAAAGGAAACTTGTAGTGATAATTGCATTTCCGTATGACTTTGTCATAACAGCAGAAATTTTTCCATCAACAAGGAGCTCTCTTAACTTTATGTAAATATTTTCGAAATCTTCAATTGATTCCTGAATTTTTAAATCACAATGATAGAATCCCGGGGCTGCTGCGTTGATATCAACACCAATTACCTGAAAATTAGCTTTTTTTGCTTCAACTATAAGAGGTATCTGATTAACTCCGGCACCTATTGAAACAAAAAAATTCAGAGATTTCTTCTTCCTGAAATTAAACATTAGTTGCACCCCGAAGGTATTTTCAGCATTATATTAAAATTAATAAATAGCAATTTTTCAACAACTTTATATAGGATGTAAAAAATTATAATAAAATTTTGTATATTTATGAATAATACATCAAATTTAAAGATGCGTGTAAGATCGGTTTTATCGGATTCATTTTAATAAACGGAGAAATTTATGATTAAAAAAATCAAAGAGTCTTTTTTCCCTTACCTGGTAGGTTTGATGCTGATAATATTCGGCTGGTATTTGAGTATACTTAATGTTGGTCTCACCAGGTTTCAGACAAATGTTCTATTTACAAAATGGACTGGTTTTGGCCTGCTTCTTATACTGATTGGAGCATATTTTCCGGGTATCTTTCTTGCAGTAAAAAATCGTTATTTCAAAAAAGATTAAAATGAAATATTGCTGTTTCAGGAATAATAAAAAAACCATGTAATAACATGGTTTTTTACTTTGGGCGCTACAGGGATCGAACCTGTGACCCTCTGCTTGTAAGGCAGATGCTCTCCCAGCTGAGCTAAGCGCCCTTTATTTCTTTTTCTGTTGTTTTACTTGCTTTAAAACTGATTTTATTTTTAGCAGGTACTTCTATTGTTTTACCCGCAATGGGTGATTTGACATTTCTTTTTTCCTGATAAAGTCTAAAAAATGTTCCAAATCCTCTTATTTCAACATCGTTACCATTTTGTACCTCTTCCGTTATATTTTCAAGAAAAAGGTTAACAATCTGTTCGACTTTTTTTTTAGGGAGTCCGGTTTTTATACTCACCTGTTCAACTATTTCAGTTTTATTCAAAAGGTCCTCATGCAGTTTTTTTTGCTGCTACAGCTGCATTAACCTTTTTTGCCATTCTTGATTTTTTTCTTGCAGCAGTTTCTTTTTTAATAATTCCTTTGCCTGCTGCGGTGTCAATTGTTTTTACAAAATTTTTGAAAGTTTCAAGAATTACTGACTCTTCTTTCTGTTCTTTGCCTTCAACAGTTTTCAGAACTTTTTTAACAGCTGTTCTTATTGATGATTTAGCCTGTGAATTTCTAACTCTATTTCTTTCATTCTGTAAATTTCTTTTCTTTTGCTGTTTTATATTAGCCAAGTTGTTACCTTCACTGATTGTTTTGTATCAAGTCATTACTTAGCCATATATGTTTTAATATAAAAAAACTGTCAAGCGGAAATGAAATTCTTTTATAAAAAAATTAATCTTTTAATAAAATATTAAAAATTTCATTGGTATAATAAAAAATTCTCAGTTTTATAAAATTATCATCAACCGGTTTTTTATAAATTATTATTTTATTTTTATCTTTTTCAAATGTTATAACAGTAGTCTCTTCTTTCGTATCAATACTTTTTTTTATGTAATGGTTTTCAATTTTAGTTATTATTGATTTTGCATTTTTAGATGTAATGTGTCCCCAGTCTTCAGAAACTGAATACAGCATATTATTAAAAAAACAATAGTCTATCTCCGGTGAACCTTTAATCCTGAGAACACTAACTCTTGCTCCATCTCCACCCATTATCCTGAAAAAAGAAATAATTCTGTTCTTGTATTCCGGTTTATCTTCAGGGTTGAATAAAATGTAATCAGATGATGTTAATGAATTAATAAAATTCTGCTGCCCTGTGCCCCAGAGTTTTTCGTAGTCATGTGAGTAAGCATTACCAGATAAAATAAATAAAAGCAGTAATAGTTTAATTTTCATCCTGTTTTAACTCTGATTTTTATTTATAAACTAAAAATACTACAGGGTTTATCTGTCATTTAATATTTAATTTATTGTTACTCTTTTTTTATTCAAAGTATATTATACTAATCATGAGTTCCGGTATTCTTGTATAGTAAAATCTTTATTTTTTAGATTTATTCTTAGCCTGAATCAAATATTTTCTTCTTGAAGTTCTCTGGTTTATGAGTTTTTGTTAAAATAAACAATGTTGAATTATTTATATTTTAATGAGGTGTTGAATGAAGATTTTAAAGTATGGCGCAGTTATATTTCTACTTTCATCTATGATTCTATATGGAGATAACGGCTGGAATACTGAATTCAGCAGGAACGGTATAACAGTTTATACAAGAGCTGTCGCAGGGTCTGATATTAAAGAATTTAAAGGCATCGGCATAATTGATGCTCCAGTTGAAGTTGTCAATAATGTTCTTGATGATATTCCAAATCTTGCAAACTGGATGCCTGATTGCCTTATTTCTAAAATTGCTGAAAAGAAAAGTGAAGATTATATGATTTTATACCAGGTTATAAAAACACCATGGCCGTTAAACAGCAGGGATTTTACTTTTGAAACCAGGATAATAAAAGAAAAGGATAAAATAATCAGAACAGTGAAAGCTGTTCCGCATTCCGCTTATCCGCCAACCGGGAATTACGTAAGGATAACCAATATGACAGGTAAGTGGATTCTGCTGAGACAGGATAATAACACCCGGACTCTTGCGACTTACCAGATAAAAACAGATCCGGCTGGAAATATTCCTGTTGCAATTGCAAATGCTACGAGCAAAAAGATGCCGTATGAAACCTTATTGAGATTGAAAGAACAGGTAAAAAACAATAAGTATAGAAAATAAATGCTTAATATTCAATTTTTTATAATTGACTCCTGTAACATAAAGTAGATATATTTATCAGAGATGAATATATTAAACTATCATCGGAGAATTATGAAAAAGATCAGGATAATTGCAGTTCTTTTTTTTATGATATTTTCAGTAAATCTTTTTGCTGAAAATAAATATGCTGTGCTGGAACTTAGCGGTTCAGTAAATCCTATTATCGCACAGTATCTTACTGAAGCAATGGATAAAGCTGCAGAAGACGGAAACCAGTTTATTGTTATTCAGATGGATACGCCTGGTGGATTGATGGATGCGATGAGAGAGATTATTAAAAGCATTCTTACTTCAAAAATTCCGGTTGTTGTTTATACTTACCCGAAAGGCGCACAGGCTGCATCTGCCGGAGGCTTTATAATGCTTTCATCACATATTGCTGCAATGGCTCCCGGAACAGAAATTGGCGCCATGCACCCGGTGAGTCCCATGCTGGATTTTATGAAAAAGGACAGACAGGGTGATCCCGAAGGTATAATGGAGAAAAAGGTTTTAAATGATACAATCGCATATGCGAGAAGCCTTGCCCAGAAAAGAGGGCGAAATGTTGACTGGGCTGTTAATGCTGTAAGCCGGGCAATTTCAAACAGCTATAAAGAAGCCCATAAAGCAGGTGTAGTTGACATTATTGCTGAAGATATGAAAGATCTGCTTAAACAGTTAAATAACCGTACGATTGATTTAAACGGTCAGCGCTTTACTTTTAAAACTGCTCAAATACAGGAAGTGAAGTACTTCATGAACTGGAAGCAGCGCATGGTTAACAAAATTGCTGATCCTCAGATTATATTTCTTCTATTTATACTTGCAATAGCAGGTATCGGACTGGAATTTAAAAATCCCGGTATGTTTGTCCCTGGTACAATAGGAGGTGTATCTCTTGTGTTATTTCTTCTTGGAATCAGGATTATACCAATTAATGGTCTGGGTCTTCTGCTGATATTTCTTGCCTTTACACTTTTTATACTTGAACTGAAATTTCAGAGTTACGGCCTGCTGACAGCTGGAGGTATCGTGTCTTTTTTTATGGGAGCGACTATACTTTTCGATTCACCGCTTCCTGGTGGCGGTATTCCTATCTCATCGATAATTGCAATGATTGTTGTTGTTCTTGCTTTCGTTTTTCTTGTTGTCCGGTCTATTATTAATGTGCACAAAGCGCAGGTAACTACGGGACGGGAAGGAATGATCGGCGAGGAGGGGAGTGCGCTTACTGATTTTTCAGGTGAAGGTAAAATTACAGTTCACGGGGAGATTTGGAATGCTGAGTTTCCCGGAGATGTAAAAAAAGGGGATAAGCTCATTGTTGAACGTATCAATGGCATGACTCTTGGCGTAAGAAAAAAATGATTTAATAATTTATATGAACTAATGGAGGTAGTTAATGTTCGGATTTGATCTCGGTTTTATCCCTACACTTATTTTTTTAATTCTTCTGATTCTTATTCCTTCGATAAAAATTATCAAGGAATATGAAAGAGCAGTTATTTTCCGTCTCGGAAGGTTGATCGTTGCTCCGAAAGGTCCCAAAGGCCCGGGTCTTATTATTGTAATACCTTTCATCGATAAATTTTTAAGGGTTAATCTCAGGCTTGTGGCTATGGATGTCCCTCCCCAGGACATTATTACAAGAGATAACGTTTCTGTTAAGGTGAACGCTGTTGTTTATTTCAGGGTTGTTGAGCCGAATAAGGCGATTACCGAAGTTGATGATTATCTCTATGCGACTTCACAGCTGGCTCAGACCACTCTGAGAAGCACGCTGGGCAACTCTGAACTTGATGACCTGTTAAGCAACAGGGATCATATAAACAGTGAGCTGCAGGAACTCCTTGATTCAAGGACAGATCCATGGGGTATTAAGGTATCGGCAGTAGAGATTAAGCACGTTGATCTTCCCCAGGAGATGCAGAGGGCTATGGCAAAGCAGGCTGAAGCAGAAAGGGAGAGAAGAGCAAAGGTTATCGGTGCGGAAGGTGAATTCCAGGCTGCAACAAAAATTGTTGAAGCAGCAAAACTTATGGAGGAACACCCGGTTGCTGTTCAGCTGAGGTATCTGCAGACACTCCGGGAAATTGCAACTGAAAATAATTCTACAACATTATTTCCTATACCGATTGATTTTCTTCAGGCTTTTATGAATAAAAAATAAACATTGGTTAAACAGCATAAAAAAACCCCGTTATATCGGGGTTTTTTTATGCGATTGAAGTTAAATTTACAGCATAATCAAAAATCGTCCGCAATAAGTACAGATGTGTATATTTTCTCTATCCTGAATTTCTTTAAGTTCTACCGGGGGTATATTCATATGGCATCCCGAGCAGCTGTTTTTTTCAACAATCGAAAAAGGATTGTTATTCTTTTTTTTCATTCGTTCATAATATGTAAGAGATCTGTTATCAATAAGTTTTTTAAGATCATCGATTTTCTGTTTAATTGATTCAGGTTTACCCTGTTCGTGGTATGAGTTGTAAAGCCTGTCAAGCCGTATCATGAGATCCAGGTCTGATGAAGGTACACCGGTCAGTTCCCTGTTTCCGCTTATGGTTTTTTTAGATTCATCAGATATAGATTTATAATATGATTCACACTCTTTATCGAGAAATTTGAATAATTCAGAAGGAGTTGGATTTCCGGCAAAAAAAGTATTGTTTTCTTTATTATTAAAAATTCTTGCCATCATCCCTATAAGATAAAGGTACTTGGTGCTCATAGAAGTAGGAAAAATGCTTAACAGAATGTATTTAACAGGTTTTTCATCTATAGATTGATACTCCACCGGCGTGTCAGCAATTCCAAGTATTGTTATAAATTTATCCACAGAGTCTGTACGCGCATGAGGTATTGCAAGAGCATTTCCAATTCCTGTGTTTTCCAGTGATTCCCTGTGTGCAACCTGAGCGTAATAACGGCTGCTGTTTTCAATAAGCGACTGGTTCTGCAGTTCGGATATCAGTTCTTTTAAGGCAGGTTGTTTTTCTGCAGCATTGATTTTTACTACCTGTTCTTTTGTGAAAAAATTATCAAGTTTCATTGCGGTTATACTCCAGTCATGGAAAGAATATATCAGTTTCCAGATTATGAAATAATAAGGAAAGAGGTAATATCATTTTTCTATGAGGGATTTGTATGTCAAGGTATTAAAAATGAAAAATAAGCATTTTAGTAAAGTCTGTTTATAAAGAAAGGGCTGTCTTTTTTAGACAGCCCGGAGGTATTATATTATTCTTCGTACATCTTTTCAATATTAAGTTTATATTTTTCGTTTATTGCTTTACGTTTGAGTTTCATAGTCGGAGTAAGCTCGCCTCCTTCCTGGGTTAGCTCATTTGTAAGCAGAGTGAATTTTTTGATCTGTTCAACTCTTCCCAGTGATTCAGTTCTCTTTGCGATGATATCTTCATAAAGCTGAATGATTTGTGGATTACTGACCAGCTCTTCTTTTGAAGAATATTTTATCCCATTTTTCTGACAGTACTCGTCAAGGATTATGAAATTTGGTACCACCAGGGCTGAGATATATTTTCTTCCTTCTCCGATTGTAACAAACTGTTCGATAAAAAGTTCATCGCCGAGAAGTACTTCGATCTGCTGGGGAGAAATATTTTTACCGCCTGCTGTAATGATAAGATCTTTAATTCGATCTGTTATTTTTATATAAGTGAGAGGATCTCCATGTTTTTCTTCAACAATAATTTCGCCGACATCCTGGGTTTTAAACCAGCCATCCTCAGTGAAGCAGGCTTTTGTGGCATCAGGTTTTTTATGGTAACCGCTCATACACATTCCGCCCTTGAGCTGAATTTCACCTTCATCTGATATTCTGACGCTACACATCGGAATTACGGGTCCGCAGTATGCCGGTTTGCCCGTGTCTCTGTATCCTACGCATACAGGAAAAAATTCCGTCAGGCCGAAACCCTGTATAATGTTAATTCCAAAAGCCTGGAAAAATTCATTAATTTCAGGAGCAAATGCCGCTCCTCCAATATGGTAAACATTGCATCTCTCGGTGCCGAGTTTTGCCCTCACTGCACTGAAGATCAGTTTATCTGCAAGTTTATATTTAAAACCGGACTGACCTTTCCCGGTAGCTACTTTTTTTCTGTATTCATTAATGCCGACTTTTGTTGCCCAGTTAAAAAGTTTTCTTTTCACCGGAGGAGCACTTTTCAGCCCTTCATGAATTGTTCCGTATACTTTTTCCCATATACGTGGAACACTGGTCATGAAATGCGGTTTTACATGAGCCATGACATCTATGAACTGTTTCGGATCTGGACAATAGGCTATCTGTACTCCGGCTGTCATACAACCGTAAGACCACATTCTTTCAAAAACATGGCTTAAAGGCAGAATCGCAAGGGAAACTGATTCTGTACTTGCCTCGGGAAATCTCATATATGAAGGATAAATGCCGTTCATGAAACTCCTGTGAGTATGAATCGCTCCTTTTGGATTCCCTGTAGTACCTGATGTGTATATCAATGTGAGCATATCATCAGGATTAACATTGTCGAGCCTGTTATTGAATTCGTCGTTATTGGTAAGTTTGCGCCCTTTATCAATAAGGTCGTCGAGATATATACTGTTTTCTCCGGAAATTTTTGTTTCTTTGTCGAAAGCAACTATAAGCTTAAGGTAACTGTTGCTGGAAATGATTGCTTTCGCTTTATCGTATTGTGCCTGGTCTCCGGTAAAAAGTATTTTTACCTCTGCATCATTGATAATATATTCAGCCTCTTCTTTTGAGTTTGTAGCATAAATGGGGACAGATACTGCACGTGTCGCAAGAATTCCAAGATCAGAAATAGCCCACTCTGCTCTGTTTTGAGAAAAAATAGCACACATTTCACCAGGTTGAAGTTTAAGATCAATGAGCGCTTTAGCTACTGCTATGATCTTTTCACCGAAAATATCCCATGAAATTGATTCCCATTCGTTCTTACTGTTTTTTTGTATGAGGGCTGTTCTTCCTTTAAATTCACCGGATTTTTTCAGCATCATATAGGCCAGTGTCCGGTTTTCTTTAAGATAGCTGTCGAAGTCTTTCTGCCAGTCCCTTTTGGATTCATTAAGCGGTTGAAGCTCCATTATTTCCTCCTGCTCATTTCTTTATATTTAATAAAATCAGGCTGTTCGGATCGTTTTGAGTCAAGCATATTCATTAAATTTACAGTTTCTTAATGCATCTGGAACCTAAAAAACATTTCAGATTTATAAATCTGAAACTTTTATTGTAATCTGGAGTGTTAAATTTTATTAAGTCAATATTATATCGTTATGATTTAATTATAAATCAGGTTTTTCTAAGAATTATTTAAATTGTTTGAATGAAATCATTAACCTGGTTACAAATAAAAATATATTTTTTTACTGTGATTTCAATAAAATTTTTATGGAGTAAAGATGATTTTAAGAATTGATCATGTTTCTATTGCTGTAAAAGATCACTCCGGAGCTGATGAGTTTTTCAGCGATCTTCTCGGTCTTGTAAAGGGGGGTGCAGGTAGTGATGACAACAGCGGTTTTTTTTACCAGATCTATTCTGCGGGGGATCTTTCAAGATTTGAACTTATATCTCCAACCCGCAAAGGGAGTTTTCTTGAAAACTTCCTTAAAAGCAGAGATGGGGGAATCCACCATATTACATTCCAGGTTGATGATATAAAAAATGTGAGGCTTAATCTTGAAAAAAAAGGTATACCATATTTCGGGTACAGCGACAAGTATGATAACTGGAAAGAGCTTTACATCCATCCAAAAGATGCCTTTGGGGTTCTTATACAACTTGCAGAGTTTTCTCCTGCTGACTGGATAGATGATTCTATTAATATCCGTGGCAAAAAAAAATGGCGTATCGATAAAAAAGATAATTACACGAAGATTTCATTTGCTCATCCGGGAGGAGGTAAGGTCGATATAGAACTTTCTGCAAATGATATTGAAGAACTGATAAAGGATTTAAAAAAATGAGGGAATACATTTTCGAAATACCGGAATCACGAGAAGAACTGTTAACTGTTCAGTTGACTGAATCGGGATTTACCTCCTTTTATTTTGAAAAATCCGGTCAGAAGAATTTTTTGAAAATTTATCTCAGGGATAATGATTTACCGGCGATTCTTCTTAATGAAACTCCAATTTCATCGTCTGATGTAGATCCATCTTCGTGGAGCAGGGTCTGGGGTGAAAATTATAACGGGAGTGAACTAACTGAAAATATTTTTATCCTTCCCTCTGGTGTGACTCCGCCGGATAAAAAATACAAAACAATTATAGAAATCGATCCATTTGATTCTTTTGGAGATGGACATCATCCCACGACCCGTTTGTGCGGCATGCTCCTTGAAGAGATTCTTAACGGAGGTAATAATGCTGCTTCTCTTTCGATGCTTGACATCGGAACTGGATCAGGAATACTTTCAATTGCAGCATGGATTATGGGAATAAAAAATATAGATCTATTTGATTATGATTCAGTTGCTGTTGAAAAAGCTTCAAAAAATCTGAAACTTAATGGAATTAACTCTCTCTCGCCGTTTACAGATGATATTTATAAATTTACCTCTGATAAAAAATATGATATAATTACAGCGAATCTTCTTTCAAGATTAATTGAGGATAATATGATTAAACTGATAAGCCTTCTTAAGCCGGAAGGAAAAATCATTGTCAGCGGTATAAGTACAAAATGGACTGAACAGATGAAGAAGGTTTTTTCTGCAAACGGGTTTCAAATTATTAAACACAGAGTTCTTGAAGAATGGAATGGTTTTATTCTGGAGTTTTAAACCATACCATTAGCGTAAAAAGGGGAGAATCTTTGATATAAATTATTGATTAATGATTCAAAGACCAAAAAAGATGTGAATATATTTAACTTTTTTATTACATTTATAACAGATAAATAATTCTTTACATATTGTGTAGTAATTTTTAGCATATTTAATGATTATGTACTGTAAAATGTTATTTATGAAATTCTATATATTTACTGTTATGCGGAATAACCGGATTCATCTGATTTAATAATAAATCTGAATATAAATGGTATACTATGTATTGCGAAAGATGCAAAAAAAATGAAGCAACTATTCATCTGTCAGAAATAATGAAAGATATAAAATCAGAAGTACATCTTTGTGAACACTGCGCAAGAGAAGTCGGGCTTAATACAAAAATTTCCAATTTTACACTTAGTCTTCCTGAAATGCTTACTTTTCTGAACGTTGATGAAGTTAATGATTTTCAGGATAAAAAGAGATGTGTCACATGCGGTTGTGATTTCATAGAGTATAAAACCAATGGTAAACTCGGATGCCCTGACTGTTATACATATCTTTCTCAACAGCTTGAACCTGCACTTGTAACTTTTCATGGAGATGCCAGGCACTGCGGTAAATTTCCTGTTTACAATACAACTATGATTAATGAATCAACGGTTGTTAAAAATACAATAAATAAACCTGATGAACTGACAACACTTCAGGTTGAACTTAATGAAGCTGTAAAAGATGAAAGATATGAAGACGCGGCAGTAATCCGTGACAGAATTAAAGAATTATTAAATTCAACGGAAAACAGGATTATTAATAAATGACCGGGCTTGAAGAAATTCTAAATGAAAGCAACAGTTTCTGGAGACGCAAAGGTCCAAGGAATGATATAGTTCTATCCTGTCGAGTGAGGCTTGGCAGAAATGTGAAAAGCCTTCAATTCCCTGATTCAATGGGGGAGGGTGAAATGGAGTACCTTTTCGCACTTGCTGACAAATTTGCTTCTAAGGAACCATCGGAGAGCAGGTGTGTTAGAATCAATTCTCTGGATCTTCATTATAAAAGATTACTTCGTGAAAAAAATATTATTACAAGTGAAATGGAAGGTTCCGAAAAGAGTCTGGTTCTTGTTAATAAAAAAAGAGATTATACCCTTCTTCTTAATGATACAGATCATTTCAGAATACAGATTATAAAAGCCGGTTTTCAGATTCATGAAGCTTTTATTGACGCTGATGCTGTTGATGATGAACTTAACAGCATTGTTCCTTACGCTTTTTCAGAGAGATATGGCTATCTTTCATCCAACCCTGCTAATATCGGTACGGGGCTTAAGATCTCAGCCTTAATGCATCTTCCGGTTTTGACTATGCAAAAAAGGATTTCTGAAACCGTGTCTCCTGTTAAAGAGAGCGGTTTTCAGATAACAGGTACTCTTGGTAACAGCGGCAGAATAATCGGCGGATTATATGTTATAAGCAACAGAAGACAGTTCGGCCTCACTGAAGTTGATCTAATTGAGACTGCTGATGATATAATCAGCAGAATTATAAAACTTGAAGATGATACAAGAGATGAATTTTTTTCCACATCCAAGCATGAACTTGAGGATACAATATGGCGTTCTCTCGGCATATTGCTTTACGCAAGGAGGCTCAATTATGTTGAAGCGGTTGAGCATCTTTCCAGGATCAGGCTCGGTGTTGTAATGTCTGTTATCAAAGACTATGATATAGTTCATATAAATGATCTTATGGTCAAAGTTCAATGGTCACATTTGCAGGAATACTATGGAATAAGGTTCAGAAGCATTATTGACAGTGATGAGTTCAGGGCCAATATGGTCAGGACTGAATTAAAAAATAGTGGAGAGCTGGATGTTTGAATTCACCAAGAAATCACGAAAAATAATTGAAATATCCGCACAGATTGAAGGAAAGAGACTGAACTCTGATGTCCTGGGACCTGAGCATATAATGCTATCTCTGCTAAAGGATGATGATTCTGTAGCTGCGCGAATAATGAAAAACCTTGGTATCAATTTTGAGAAAGTTCTTTTCCTCCTCGAAAAAAGTATTAAATCAAAAAGTACGGGTTCAGCGCCGGAACAGATCCCGGCAAATCAATCCTTTAAAAATATCATAGAATTTTCAAGAGATGAGGCTAAAAATTTAAAGAATTCATATATAGGGACGGAGCACCTTCTTCTTGCTGTTTTTAAGGAAGGCAGTTGCCCGGGCCTTACCGAACTCGGTAAAAACGGGATTACCTATGAATCGATAAGAGATGAAATACTACGTGTATTAGGTGTGAAAAGTAATCCGCGAAACATAGCTGTAAAAAGTGATGCGAGGCCCGCGACTCTCGATGACTTTTCAACGGACCTTACTGCCCTTGCTGCTAAAGGTGAGTTAGACCCCGTTATAGGTAGAGATATTGAGATCGCCCGTGTTATCAGGATTCTTTCCCGTAAAAGAAAAAATAATCCGATTCTGATCGGTGAAGCAGGAGTTGGTAAAACTGCGATTGTAGAAGGTCTGGCACAGAGAATTGTGAAGCAGGATGTGCCGGAAACTCTTTATGGTTACAGGCTCCTTGCTCTTGACCTTTCATCAATTGTTGCCGGAACAAAGTACAGAGGTGAATTTGAAGAGAGGCTTAAAAAGCTGGTTCTTGAGATAAAGAACAGTGAAAAACTTGTGATCTTTATTGATGAGATACATACAATAACAGGTGCCGGTGCTGCTGAAGGAGCTATTGACGCAGCCAATATTCTCAAACCTGCTCTTGCAAGGGGTGAGCTTCAATGTATCGGCGCAACGACCATGAATGAGTATAAAATGTATATTGAAAAGGACAGCGCCCTTGTAAGACGTTTTCAGAATATTATTGTTGATGAGCCTGACACAGATGAAACTCTGAATATTCTCCAGGGCTTGAAAGAAACTTATGAGAAACATCATAAAGTGACTTATTCAGAGGATGCACTTGAAGAAGCTGTTATGTTAGCAGAAAGGTATATCAACGACAGATATTTCCCCGACAAGGCAATTGATTTAATTGATGAAGCCGGAGCAATGGCCAGGTATGATAATATTGAAAAACCTTCAGAAATAACTGAACTTGAAAATGAGATAAAACGTCTTAATGAAAATAAAGTCGAACTTGTTCAGGCTCAGGAGTATGAACAGGCTGCAAGAATACGAGATATAATCACTGAAAAAAAGGATAAACTCGAAACTGTATCCGCTGAATGGCTCAACAGGACTAACAGGTTTGAAGTTCTTGTTAAACCCTCTCTTATCGCAAAAGTTGTTGCTGAGATGACAGGTATTCCGGTTGAGGAACTCGAAGAAGATGAATCGGAAAAACTTCTTAACATGGAGGAATATCTTAATAAACGTGTATTCGGTCAGAAAGAGGCGATAGAGATTGTAAGCAGAGCAATCAGGAGATCCAGGGTGGGTCTGGGCAGAGATGACAGGCCTAATGGTTCATTCATTTTTCTGGGACCAACTGGAGTGGGTAAGACTGAACTGGGCAGGGCTCTGGCAGAGTTTCTTTTCGGTGATGAAAAAAATCTTATCCGTCTTGATATGTCCGAATTCATGGAAAAGCATTCAGTGTCGAGATTAATCGGTTCACCGCCGGGATATGTCGGTTATGAAGAGGGGGGGCAGCTTACTGAGAAAGTGCGGAGAAAACCTTATTCCGTAGTTCTCCTTGATGAAATAGAGAAGGCCCATCCGGATATTTTTAATATTCTGCTGCAGGTTCTCGATGAAGGTGAACTTACTGATTCTTCCGGGACTACAGTTAGTTTCAGAGACACAATTCTCATAATGACCTCAAATGTCGGGAATAGCGGTTCTGATTCTACAGGCGCACTGGGCTTCGGTAAAATTGATGATAATAATTATAACAGGGATAAAATTTCCGAGGGGTTAAAAAAAATATTTTCACCTGAACTGCTTAACAGAATTGACGAAACAGTTTATTTTAACAAACTTAATATTAATGATTTTACTTCAATTGCGGATTTAATGATAAAAGAAGTATCCGAAAAAATGAGCCACAATGGAATTGAGCTTATTGTGCCGAAAAATGTCAGAAAACATCTTGTTGAGCAGGGCTTTGACCCTAAAACAGGGGCACGAAATCTTAGAAGAATAATTCAGCGCGAAATTGAAGATAGAATTGCTGAAAAAATATTAAAAGATAAATCTAATGAAAAAGTGATAATTAAAGCGGGTTTGAAAAACGGTATATTATTTTTTAAATCAGCCATAGCGGTAGATGAACAACCGGCTGATAAAGAAACCGGAGCTGCACTTAAAGTATAAAATACTTGATTTTTCTTCCACCATGAAAATTAGTGTCTAACCAAACTTAAGCGGAATATTTCATTTAAATATTTAACATGCCACCGGGATTGTATTTAATATCAATATAAATCTCAGTTGGGCCGCTATATCTTATATTCTGTTAACAATTTCAGACCGTTTAAAAATTGTTCAGGGTCTGGTAAACAGGTTATTCATTCACTTTACTTCATCTGATGTTCAAAAAAGAGGAAATATATGGGAAAAACAATCACAGAAAAAATTTTTGATTCACACAGAATTGAGGATCTCTCGGGTGGGATCTCCGTCCTGAAACTCGATGCTGTATTCTGTCATGAAATCACTACACCAATCGCTATTAATGATCTCATTACAAGAGGTAAAGATCGGGTTTTTGATCCATCTAAAATCAAAGTTGTTATAGATCATGTTACTCCCTCAAAAGATACAAAAACAGCAATTCAGGCTAAAACTTTAAGGGACTGGGCAAAGAGAAACGGTATAAAGGATTTTTATGATGTAGGCAGAAACGGTGTATGTCATGCCATCTTCCCGGAAAAGGGCTTTTCAAGACCCGGTTATACAATAATAATGGGTGACTCTCATACATGTACACATGGTGCTTTCGGGGCTTTTGCGGCAGGTGTCGGGACAACAGACCTTGAGGTGGGTATACTAAAAGGTGTCTGTACATTTAAGGCTCCTAAAACTATTAAATTTAATCTCACAGGTAAACTTCCTGAAGGTGTTTACGCAAAGGATGTTATTCTTTATATAATCGGAATGATCGGTGTCAACGGTGCAACAAACAGGATTATGGAATTCACCGGTTCTGTTGTTGATGATATGAGTATGGAATCAAGAATGACACTCTGTAACATGGCTATAGAAGCAGGTGGTACAAGCGGAGTCTGTTATCCCGATATGAAAACTGTTGATTATCTATGGGAATATATAAAAGACGAATTTAAAACCAGAGAAGCAGCTTTAGCGGAATTTAAAAAACTGGTATCTGACGCTGATGCTGAGTATGAAAAAATTTTTGATATTGATGTAAGCTCACTTGAACCTATGGTTACTTACGGATACAAACCGGACGAAGTAAAACCGGTTAGTGAACTTGAAGGCACTGATGTTGATCAGATTTATATCGGCTCATGTACAAACGGTAGAATAGAAGACCTCCGCATTGCAGCAGCAGTTTTGAAAGGTAAAACTATAAGTGATAATGTAAGAGGTGTTGTTTCACCGGCGACCCCGGATGTTTTTAAAAAGGCACTGGAAGAAGGTATTATTCAGATATTTATGGATTCCGGATTCTGCGTAACTAATCCAACATGCGGTGCATGTTTAGGTATGAGCAATGGTGTTCTCGCTCCTGGTGAAGTCTGCGCCTCTACTACCAACAGAAACTTTAACGGAAGAATGGGGAAGGGAGGGATGGTTCACCTTATGAGTCCCTCTACTGCTGCTGCGACAGCGATTAAAGGGAAAATTACTAATTCAGAGTTATTCAGGAGGAAATAGTATTATGAAAAATTTCAGCGGAAAAGTCCTCTTCCTTGACAGGGCGGATATCAATACAGATGAAATTATACCCGCGAAATATCTTACTGAGAGCACAAAAGAGGCACTAAAGCCATATCTCCTTGAAGATCTTAAACTTGATGGCTTTAATCAGAAAAAAGATATTGAAAATACCGAAGTAATTGTAACAAGAGCGAACTTCGGATGCGGCTCTTCCAGGGAACACGCCCCCTGGGCTCTTGAAGTGAATAATATTAATCTTGTGATAGCTGTTGATTTTGCAAGGATATTCAGGCAGAATATGTACAATTGCGGAATGATGGCTGTTGAGCTCTCTGCAGAAATAATTGATATGCTTTTTGTTAAATTCTCCGGAAAAGAGACATTTGTTGAAACCGATTTCAATTCAGGCACCTTTATTTTTAAGTCAGGTGATATTATTGAAACTGTTGCGTTCAGTATATCAGAATTTGACAGGGATCTTGTGAAAGCAGGCGGTTGGGTCGATTACGCCGATGCCCGTTATTAATTTTTTTTAAGCATCTTTATGTTTTTACTGTCGGTAATATTGCCGTTCAGTAAAAACGGGATTGTATACCATCTTCCGCTAAGATATTCATTATAAAAAGCAATTGCCGGACGTGGAATATCCTTGATGAAATGGTTATTAAATTCAAGTTTAACAGTCATATTATTTGCCGTGAGATCACTGTTTATTCTGCCGTTCATTGATAACCTGATATCCTCTGAATTGAAAATAAAGGAATTGATCGTCAGGTCACGGCCATTTACGTCAATATTGCCGTAAATTTTATTAAACTCCAGGTCCTTCAGCTTATATCTGAGTTCCGCAAGAAATATAATTAAACCATTCTGGATCCCCGTGTTTACAACTTTTCCTTTTGAAACACTGAAAGTAGCATTACCTTTAAGTGTCTCTGTCATATTTTCTCTGAAGCCGAAATTAAGATTAACAGCACCGTCAGCGAATCCGAATAACCTGTTGTTCAGATTATCATTCGCGAATTTGAGGTCATTAACTTTCATGCCGTTGAATCTTGCATTGATATGAGCAGTGGGAAAGTCACCGGATAAATCTATTTTCCCGGATCCATTTAAACTGCCGCTTAGAAGGGATGTATCAACACGGTTAAGTTTAATAGTTTTTCCTGTTGCAACAAAATCCGCATGATTATTTTTAAATAAAAATTTGTCGTAAATTATTTCGCCAACCTGAATCTTGCCGCTGATGTTAATAGGGAAAGAGAAGTCAGAAGATGATTTTCCGCCGCTGAGACTTATGTTGTTAACATCAAGTTTGTCACCCTTTATAAAAACATATATACTTTTAAAATTGCTGTCAGTCGCGGCAAGTGAAACATTGAAATTGCTGCCGAATATTTTTACCGGTACGCTCTCTTTTTTAAAAATATTATTTATAAGCTCAATTTCTGTATTCAGCCCGCTGAAAACTTCAGTCCGGTCTTTATAGCTGCATTCAGAAATCTGCATTCTGCCGTTAAATTTTGCCCCGTTATACGAGAGATTCCCCTTGAGGTTACCAGAAAATCCTGAAGGTATGCTGTTCTCGAGCTGTCGTAAATCTGAAATTGAATAATTCAGATTTGAAACAGAAAACCTTCTAACCTCGCCGGCATTAGCTGAGATAAAGAGATCATCAAGAACTGATGATGAATTATTTATTCTGTTTTTGACATCTTTAATAACAACAGTTTTATTGGTAATATCAACAGTACATGAACCATCAGCATGGATTATACTTTTACTTCTGCTCAATGTCGATGTAACTTTTGCATGTCCTTTAACTGATGGAAGTTGTAATTCAAAATTATCTACTATACCATTAACTGTTTCAAACGGAAGTTTCAGCTTTTTTTTGGCAAATCCGTAAACCCAGTTTAAAGAACAATTTTCAAGTTTTATTATTCCGGTAAATTTTAATTTTTCAGTTAGATCGATTGAAATATCGGGAAACAATTTACCTCTGCCAGCAGGAAGTTCAATTCCTGTTTCGGAAAGGTGGAAAATATTATCTTTTTTAAGTCTTAGTTTTCCATTGACTATATAAACTCCCTCTAAAGGTTTAAAATCAGAAGGAGGGTTTACAAGATTCAAAGAACAATCTGTTAGAATTATTTCATTAATTTTAATACTGGTTTTACTCTGCTCTTCTTCGGATGATTTCTTTTTAAAGCTTTCGAATATTCTTTCAATATTACTTTTCCCGGAATTATCAAAACTCCATCTTATTGAAAGATCTTTAAAATAAAGAGTGTTGATAGTATATTCCTTACGGAGAAGCGATAATAGTGAAAACTGTATTAAGGCTTCCTGAGCTTCCAGAAGAGATTTATCATCAGGAAGAATATTATTGTTTTCGTCTAAATCGGATATTTTTACGCCCTGCAGAATAACACCCCTGATGCTGTATCTGAGTGACTTTATTTCAACTTTACGTCCAAGGGCTGTTTCAGATTTTGTCTTAATTATATTTAATAATGATTCTTCAGGATAGAAATAAAATAAGAGAGAAGCACCTGAAAGAATAATTGCAGCGGTGCTGACAAAAACAATGGTTCCAATTTTCAGGTATTTTGCAATTTTCTTTTTCATTTGTTTTTATTCGCTTCTCTCTGCCTTTCAAGTGCTGTCTGTTTTTTGAAGAAAAGTACAGTTTTTTCAAGCTCAGAAAGATCAGTGCTTATAATTTTTCCTTCCTGGAGCATTATATGTTTATCTTCAAGGAGTTTTACGATGAGGCTTTCTCCCTCTACAGGTGACAAGCCTACCATGTTTATCAGCTCCTTTGATCCGAATTCAAAGTTATGAGGCTTTTTAAATTCAATGGCAATTTTCTGTTTTTCAATCTGGATAAGGAGAGTGTCATAAATCCTTCCTAATGGATTTCTGATCATCAGATTCTCAAGCTGCCTGTACGCAGTCCATGTTCTTTCGCTGAGGAGCTGAATCAGTCTTGTTGCAAGCTGTGGCTGGGCCTGTACCATCCCTTCGAAGTTTGATTTATTAATAGCGAGAACTGAAACATCACCATATGAAATTGCAGAAGCGCTTCGAGGTTTATTATCGAGCAGTGCCATCTCTCCGAAAATATCACCGGCTTTTAAAACGGCAAGAAGGATCTCCTCGTCGACTATTTTGGTAATTTTAACTTTCCCGTCCTGAATGATGAAGAGTTCATCACCCGGTTCAGATTCGCTGAAAAGCATTGTGTTGTCAGGATATTTCCGGTTCATCCCGGCCCTGTACGGCATATCAGGAAATTTAAGAGGAGCTTTTAATGTTTTTAGCCGTTCAATCGATTTATCCCTGTTGTATCCGGAAGGGCAATGCTGAATATATTTCTGGTAAGCATAAATCGCATGATTAAAGATCCTCTTTTTCAGATAATACTCACCGATATTAAAAAGATGCTCCGGATCCTCTTCACCTGAAGTTTTTAATGAAAGATTGGTTATCGCAGAGTCAAATTGACGGAGTTTGCGGCTGAAAAAACGGATTATTTTCATGGCAACAGCCGGGTTTTTCTGAATCAGCAGTCCGAACATATCCTTCTCTACGGATATAAGAGATACATTTTCAAGCGCAACTGCTGTATCAAGTCTTGCATGGCCTGCCATACAGGAGACTACACCAAAAAAATCTCCAGGACCCAGTATTGTATACGGTTCCTCTGAAAGGACAGGCGTTTCTTTGGATATTTTAACTTTTCCGCTTCTTATAATATAAAAATTCGAGGCGTTCTTTTTCCCTTCAACCATTACGAAGGAGTTCGCCATATAGTTTTCAACCTTAAACTGGGTAGCTGCCATTATTCCTCTTCTGCCGGGAAACTTATATAGATACTATTATCTACTTTCGGTCAAAAATCAAATCTTTTACATGAAAATTTACACGAAGTATAAACCAATATTAAATTTCAGTCTATCAATTTTTTTAATTTATAGAGCTCATTTATAGCATCCATTGGAGTGAGACTTTCAACATCTATTTTGTTAAGGGTCTGAATAAGAATATGATTTGAGGCATTAAAAATTTCAAGCTGTTCTGAAGAGGCCCCTGAGTCGGAAAGCTTATCTTTAACAGAGCCGCTTTTTTCAAGTTTTTCGAGTATTCTGGCTGAACGTGATATTATAGTTTTAGGGAGCCCGGCAAGTTTTGCAACATGAATCCCGTATGATTTATCAGCACTTCCTGATACAACTTTATGAAGAAATTCAACACTGTTTAAAGTCTCCTTAACCAGTACATTATAATTAACAATACCTGGCTTGCTGCCGAGTTGTGTCAGTTCATGATAATGGGTTGCAAAAAGGGTCTTGGCCCTGATATATCGCTGAATATATTCAACAACTCCCCATGCGATTGACAGGCCGTCATAGGTACTGGTTCCACGGCCGACTTCATCCATGATTATAAGACTTTTTTCAGTTGCATTATTAAGAATATTTGCAGTTTCATTCATTTCTACGAGGAATGTCGATTCACCCCTTGAGATATTGTCTGATGCACCTATACGCGTAAAAATTCTATCAGCTATTGATATGTCAGCATTTTCAGCAGGTACAAATGAACCTGTCTGCGCGAGGAGCTGTATTATTGCGCACATCCTGATATATGTGGATTTACCTGCCATGTTAGGCCCGGTAATTATGGAAATCATGTTTTCATTATCGTCAAGAAGTATGTCGTTAGGTATAAATACCTCTTTTGTGTAATACTTCTCAACAGCAGGGTGTCTTCCGGCTTTAATTGAAATGTAATTATTTTCGTTTATCTGAGGTTTGACAAACCTGTTATGTATTGCAGCAACAGATAGAGAGCATATAAAATCTATATAACCGATAGTGGTTGCCGTATCCTGGATTTCCCGGCTTTTACTGATTATCTCGCTTTTCAGTTTTTCTATTTCCCTGTTTTCGATGACA
This sequence comes from Spirochaetota bacterium, assembly GCA_036821145.1. Lineage (GTDB taxonomy): Bacteria > Spirochaetota > UBA4802 > UBA4802 > UBA5550 > UBA5550. The sequence goes on along the minus strand of DAISJZ010000002.1, from coordinate 10,013 downwards.
GTAATTTTTTCTGATGCGCCAAGGATATCAGTTTCAAATTTCTGCAGTTCGGGTGTTGTAAACCGTTCCCCTCCTACAAGGGTCTGTTTGCGCATATATTCTTTAGGTGCCTGTTCAGCCTGCCCCTTGCTGATTTCAATATAATAACCGAGAATTTTATTATATTTAACCCGGAGAGTGTTTATCCCGAGCCTTGATTTTTCATCCTCCTGGTATTTAAGAATCCAGCTTCGTGCGTCTGATTTCAATTCATAGAGCCTGTCGAGTTCAGGGATATAGCCTGATTTTATAACTCTTCCATGTTCAGGTGAGAGTGCGGGATCATCATCAATAACTTTTTTAATAGTTTCTGCAAGTTCAGTAAGATCAGATATTCCTGAAATGACTTTATCTATTGCAGGTGTGTTTATTCCATGCTCAGAAAGTTTAAGGCGTATCTTTTCAGCTGCTTCAAGTGACTGTTTTAGTGCAATAAAATTTCTGGGCTGAATTTTTCCGATAGTAAACCTTGAAATCAGCCTCTCCATATCAAGTATATCTTTAAGTGAAGAGTTAATCTCATCTGCAAGTTCGGCTCTTTGATAAAAAAAATCTACAAGATTAAGCCTGTTCTCAATAGCAGTTTTTTCGATAAGAGGCTGCAGCAGGTTCCGCTCAAGGGTTCTCCTCCCCATGGGGGTTTTTGTGTGATTAAGTACAGAAAAAAGTGTACGGTTTTTTGATCCGTCCTGCTGGTTCTGGATAAGTTCAAGGTTTGATATAGTTGCTTCATCAAGGAGCATGGTTTCCCGTGATGCGAGTTTCATCGGATTCTTCAGATGACTGAAAAGAGTTTTATGAGTGTCGCGAAGATATTGAAGTATTGAACCTGCAGTGATAATTTCGGTATCTGTTTCAATTCCAAGTCCTTTCAAAGAGTGAACCTGAAGTGTCTGGCAGATTACATCACTCATGAAATCTTTTTCATAGTTCCATTCATTCAGTGAGTGAACTGGTATGTTTCTGTTTTTAATATATTCAAGAAAGACCGCGTCTGTTTCGTATGAGACGGCAAAGAAAATAACCTCCCTTGGTGAAAACTTGGCAAGCTCCCCCCTGAAAAGCTCCTGGTTTTTTTCTGATGTCATATAGCTGAAATCACCGGTTGAAATATCAACAAATGATATGCCCATATCTTTTTTAGAAAGATAAACCGAACAGAGATAATTATTATCATCTGACGCGATTAAATTCTGTTCAATAACAGTTCCCGGAGTTATAATACGTACTACGTCTCTTTTAACAATACTTCCGGAGGATGGAACTGTTTCAAGCTGTTCACACACCGCGACTCTCTTTCCTGCTTTTATAAGGCGTGCAATGTAACTCTCCGCGGCATGATAGGGGAGGCCGCACATGGGCACATCATTCTGGCGTGCTGTGAGAGCTATATCGAGAATTTTAGACGCAATTTTCGCGTCATCAAAAAACATTTCATAAAAATCACCCATCCTGAAAAAAAGTATATCATCAGGGTGTCGCCTTTTGATGTCGCTGTACTGCTTCATCATCGGTGTAAGTTTTTCATCCATTCGTCAATCCCCGTATATGTAACTTCTGTTTCCCTGTTCAGAAAATCGTACGATATTTCCATTGATACCGTACTCCTCGGCAAGTCTGATTCTGCCTTCGTAAGCTTTGCCTGTATCTCTGAATTTTCCAATAAAAAGAAAATATCCTGATTTAGCTTTAATAATACGTTTTGATGGAAAATTTTTAAGAAGCCTGTTCATTTCTTGTGCCTCCTTCTGTCTTGTGAAGGGTCCAACTGAAACGGAAAAATAAATCTCTTCCGCTGTTTCATTAACATCATATTCAGGAAGGATTGCAAGCCTGTCTGATTTATTTATCAGGTCCATATCAGGGATGTAATCAACAATAACTGGATTATTTTTTTCCAGGTGTTTAATTTTTTCGACAGCCATACCGGCTTCCGGTGATTCAGGAAAGAGCTTAAGGATATCGGTATAAGCTGAGTATGCTCTGTTTATATCTTTTTTTTCATTGTAAAATTCAGCGATCCTGTAAATTATTGAGGGATAAAGTTCTGATTTGTTGAAGCCTGAAGCAAGTTCTCTTAAACTGTAAATATATGCTCTGGAGTTTCCGGAAGTTCTTCTGTCAATTTCTGATAAAATAAAAATTGCCCGCGACAGTGTATTAAAATCATGAGTTTTTTCTGTTATTGCAAAGGTTTCGATACGAGCTTTATCATAATCTTCCAGCATTAGAAGTGAATTTATATGCATAAACCGGAATTCTATGCCATAAGGTCCTGTGCCGAATAGTTTTATACCCTGCAGGCTTTCACTATTGAGCTCTTTCCATTTTGATTTCAGATCAAGTATCTGGCACAGTTTATATAACGCAAGATCACGTTTATTGTATGATGAATAATTTTTAACAACAATTCTGTATCTTTGAACCGCAAGTTCAGTGTCGCTTTCAATTTCTGCAAGCATCATTCTCACTTCAGGAACATGTATACTCCCGGGAAAAGATTTCAGCCATGAAAAAGCGCTTTTCTCAAAGGATTCCTCATTTCCTGAGTGAAACAGTGTTAAAAGGTTTTTATAAGTTTTATCCTCATTATTCGCAAAGGAGAAAGCAGGCATAACCGCAACTGTAATTGCGGCTATGATAATGATATCAAATAATTTTTTTACCAATGAGTGTCGAGCCGCTGACTTCAATAATTTCTACCCGGGTCTCCTTTCCGATATCCGCCCTGCTTCCGGTAAATACTACAGGATGATTTAAGAATGTTTTACCGGAAACTTCATCCGAAGATTTTCGGCTTAACTTTTCAGCAATAACAGTCTCTATCCTGTTAATCCTTGTTTTGAGTTTTTCAAGAGAAATTTTTCTTTGCAGCGTAATTAATTCATTAAGCCGTTCAATTTTTTCTGATCTTGTTAATTCTTCTTTTATTGAGAAGGCGGGAGTCCCTTCTCTTGGCGAATAGGCATACATAAAGGCTTCATCATATCGTATATCAGTTACAGCTTTTAGTGTATTGCGGAAATCCTCTTCAGTTTCTCCGGGGAAACCTACAATAAGATCAGTTGAGACGGAAAAATTATCGAGCTTTTTATTCAGCGTTTCAATAATTCTGTAATAATCTGATAAGGTATATTTTCGATTCATAGCTTTAAGAATTGGATCTGAACCGCTCTGAAGGGGAAGGTGAATACTTCTTGAAATGTTGCTGTTATCTTTAATTACATCTGCAATTGCCGAATTAAAATCCATAGGGTGAGATGTGAGAAAATTAATTTTTTTCAGTCCTTTTATGGCAGCAGTTTTTTCAAGAAGCCGGTAAAATGGAATTTCACCGCAATCCTGTCCATACTGGTTAACATTCTGTCCCAGCAGTGTAATTTCAATTATTCCTTCTGAGGACAGATTCCTGATATAGTTCAGTATTTTTTCCGATGGGAAAGATATAAGTTTTCCGCGCACATAGGGAACAATACAGTAAGCGCAGAAGTTTTCGCATCCATGAGTAATAGTTACCCATTTATGCCAGGGGTAAACATCCTTATTTTTAACAAGATTAAAATTTATTCTTTCAGCGAAATCCTCTTCTGCCTGTGAAAGAAAAATACCGTTAATTTCTTTCTCTATATGGGATTTTATAATATCACCGAGCAGGGGGGACTGATATGGCCCTGCTACAAGATCCGCATTACCTTTTTGTATTAGCGCTTCACCGATCCGTTGAGCCATGCAGCCTGCAACAACGATAAGCCTTCGTTTTGCAGCTTTCCGTGAGCGTGCAATACTTATCTTTGCCAATGCTCTTTTTTCTGCATGGTCTCTTACTGAACATGTATTAAATATACAGATATCAGCTGCCTCTTCAGATTCAGCCAGTGAAAATCCGTTTTCAATCATTGAAAGTTTAATAAGTTCGGAATCACCTTTATTCATCTGGCATCCGAATGTCTCAATATAGAAGGTATTCATTTAACTATTCAGATCAATCCTGCTTTCCTGTAAATGGCATCAATGTTTTTATAATACCTGTTTATATCGAAAAGAGAATCGATATCAGCTTCAGTTACTTTATCCATAATCTGTGATGACTTAAGAGTGAGTTCTTTCAGTGAACCTTCCCGTGCCCAGACTCTCATTGCCATATCCTGAACCATTCTGTAAGCATCCTCTCTTGAGAAACCTTTTTCGACAAGAAGCAGCAGCAGTGATTGTGAATAGAAGAGCCCCCCTGTTCTTTCAATATTAGCCTGCATATTTTCAGGGTAGAGGTGTAAATTTTTAAGTATAAATACAATTCTGTTGAGGAGATAATCAAGGGCAATAGTGGAATCCGGCAAGATAACACGTTCTGCTGATGAATGGGAAATATCCCTTTCATGCCAGAGAGTAATATTATCAAGAGCAACATTCATGTTGGATTTTATTACACGGGAAAGACCTGTTACACGTTCCGAAAGTATTGGATTACGTTTATGCGGCATTGCAGATGAGCCTTTCTGCCCTTTCTGGAACGGCTCCTCAATTTCGCGTACTTCTGTTCTCTGCAGGTGCCTGATTTCTGTTGCGAGCTGATCAAGGGTTCCCGCTGTTATTGCAATTGCTGACATATATTCAGCATGTCTGTCTCTCTGTATAACCTGAGTTGAAACGGGATCAGGTTTAAGACCGAGTCTGCGGCAGACTTCTTCTTCTATTTCAGGGGCGATATTGCTGAATGTACCGACAGCTCCGGATAATTTTCCGTAAGATATATTGTCAATAGCCCTGAGCATCCGCTCCCTGCTCCGCTTAAATGCCTCGTAATAGAGTGCCATTTTTACACCAAAAGTTGTAGGTTCAGCATGCACACCATGTGAACGGCCCATACAGCGGGTATCTTTGAATTTTAATGCATTTTCATGCAATACGTCTATAACCTGATCAAGATCCCTGACTATAATTTCCCCTGCTTTTTTCATCTGAATTGAGAGAGCGGTGTCTACAACATCGCTTGATGTAAGCCCGTAATGGATGAATCTGCTTGAGGGGCCGACTTTTTCAGCTACGGCAGTGGTAAAGGCAATAACGTCGTGATGAACTTCGTTTTCAATTTCAAGAATACGATCAACTGAAAAATCAGCCTTCTCTTTTATTATTGCAAGATCGCCTGCAGGGATAATTCCCTGTTCAGCATAAACTTCACATACGGCAATCTCTATATCAAGCCAGATCCTGAATTTGCTTTCAAGTTCCCATATATCTGACATTTCTTTCCGTGAATATCTTGGTATCATGATTTTCCTCTGTTAATAAAATGGTAAAACTAATAAGTTGAATTCAGTAAAATTCCTAAGATACTTTTTAGTGTAAAATAATGAATTATATACCTCCGCAGCCTTCGGTTGAGGAGATAACAGAGCATTTATTTCCTGAAAAAATAAGGAATAAATACTGAGTTGAATTACAAATTTTTTAATTTTTTCAGAACATCCTAAATGCTCTGTGTAAATCAAGACTTTTTTGAATAAAATCCGGATTATGATTTTATCAGCAGGTTGCTTTTTCGAGAGCATCGAGATTTCTGTATGCCTCTTCAAAAGAACTGCCGCATAATTCCGGCGTGGGAGAAAATTCACGGCAGACTTTTGGTCTCTCATTATAAATAGAACATTTCATATCCGGAGAGAGATGGATGCATCTTGTACCTGCCGGTTTACCTCTCCCTGTTCCGGGAATAATTGTGGAGATTGAAGGTGCTATGCAGCAGGCACCGCATCTGTTACATTCCATACTGGCAGTTTCCTCTGAGCATGTATTACTTAAAAACTCCCGTCATTAACAGCAAAAGATTAAATACTGTCAAATACTTGTTGCGTAAAAAAGAGTTTCAATCCTATAGTTGTAATGTTTTTAAAATGGACGGTAAAAATGTATATAAGCAAAGTACTGATCGATGTTAAAATACCTGCAGTAAGGCATGATCTTAATTCTCCGGATCTGTTTTATAACACGATAAAATCTATGACCGGTGATTCCAAACCGGTTTACAGAATTGAAAATGTCCCGTTAAATCAGACAGGTTTTATTCAACCTGTTCTCGTAGTTTCCGCAGCCAGACCCGATATACATAAAAGCGGTAAACCTGCCGGTTATTTCAGAGGAGTTGAAACACTTGATTACAGCATACCGGTGAGAGAGGGGATGGTCTACCGGTTTTTTATTAAAGCCAATCCATCGGTAAAAATATTTTTTAAAGAGTATGATGTTGATACTGATGAAGCAAGATTGAAATGGTTTGAAACTGAGAGTTCTCCAAATGGTTTTAAAGTTATAGATTGCAAATGTTCAGATGACGGATATATTGTATCACACAAAAAGGGTAGAAAGCTATCTTCTGTTATTTTTGAAGGAGCTTTAAAAGTATATGATAAAGATAAATTTAACTCTTCTCTTTATAAAGGGATCGGGCGGGGTCGCAGTCTTGGACTGGGACTTCTTTCTGTTGAAAATTTTAATTCAAAAAACAGAAATATTGCAGAAGAGATGAAAAAATCTTTACATCAATAAGATGATATCAACAGCGATCCGGTATCTAACGCCGGGTCATCAGATAGAATTTCAATACTGCACCCTGCAGTTTCAATAAAACTGTATATTTTTTCTCTATCCGGATGATGATCTATTCTCCCTGTGAATATAATTCTGTTCTTGAATTTTCCGGAGGCGCCGCCTATAAATCCATACTGGTATCCCGGCAGAGCTATATAACCCGGTTTTATTAATAATGAATTGAATCCGGCTTGTAATGCTGCATTGTGAATTGAACTGTCAGCAGTTATAATCCTTCTTTCATCTATTATTAAAGTGGAGCATTTAGTGTATCCCTGTTTGACTTCAATTATTGGAATATTATTATCCTCAAAGTAATCTTTGATTATTTCATCAGCAGCATTTTTTTTATGAAAAGCATATTCTTCAGTTGCTGCAATATTATATGCAATATCACCGGGATATTTATCAGAAAGACGGGTTGTCCCTATTCTGATGTCACAGTAACTGCTTAACCTCTTCAGAAAGTTTTTATCAATGTCAGGATGGACAAAGGCAATACCCCTGTGAAGAAATACCTGTATATCCGGATGGCCGGAGAGAGGTTTATCAACAAGATCTGTGCGGGGGACAGCTAAAGGTTCTATATCAAGCAGTTTAAGTTTTTTAACTGCCTCTGGTGCAAGGGAGGGATCGATAAGTGCAAAATATTTCATATTATTATTACAAAATCTGTTTTGAAGAGGTCAAGCAGGATCCCTCAAAAGTTTTATAAATTTTATTACCCATTCAGGAGTGTTAATATCACTATTAAATATAAATTAAGTTCTTTAAAAATTTTTCTGGTAAAAAAAAGTGCCGGCTGTTTATTAATACTGCTTTAAAAGATATATTACAGATCGGTACAGGATGTTCGGAAAAGACACGAAAAAAGCAAAGTTTATCGAGGTATACAGCGATTATTATCCGGTTATTTTCGGCACAGTATGCACCAGGATAAACAGCATTGATGATGCGGAGGATATCACACAGGAGATATTTGTCCGGTTTTTTAAAAAAATTGATGAAGTTGAAAATCCGAGAAAATGGCTTTTCGGAACAATGAAACTGGTATTGTTCGAATTCTACAGGAGCAGAAAGGAGGAGGCAACAGATATCGATCTTTTAATGAATGATGTCAATCTCAGTTTCGTGAACGGGATGAGAGATCTCCGCATGCTGCTTGATGAAGTTTTTGAAAATGCAGAAATATTTAACAATGATGATAAAAACAGGATTATTTTTGATCTTGTTGCAGTGCAGAAATATACACTTGAGGAAGCTGCAAAGGAAACAGGCATGAGCAGGGATCAGGTTAAATACCGCTATTCATTAATTAACAGGTCGATACTTCAGACCCTTAAAAAAAGGGGAGTATCCAATCTGGAGGAACTTATATGATGAATGAGCAGATTATTGTTGAAAAGCTGATTGATAAGTTTAAATTTGATGAACCTGTAGATTCTTCAGTAAAAAAATACATTCATGAATCGAAGAAACGTAACCTTAAACATATACTGAAGAGCGAAAGAAAGTACGGTTTTTTTACCGCTGCAGCAGTTTTTGTTTTTTTTCTCGCAAAAAAAGCCGGTCTTACACTTTCATATATCAATGCAGTTGTAATAACAGGTGCTGTAGCAGCAGTATCAACTGCAGCTGTTATTGCCGGAAGTGTAAGTGGTGTAAATTATATAATTGAAAAAAACCGTGTTTTAGAGGAGATCCCCGCTCCTGTAATAGAAACGCCTGAAGTAAAACCTTCATTGAAAAATATAAAACCGGTTTCTATTTACAGATTTTCCGGAACTACTGATTCGTCAATAATTGCAGAACAGGTCACAGGTACTATTTATAAAAAGCTCCTTGCGGAACATGGCGAAGATAATGTTTTTCTTTCATCGTTTTCAAAAAACAGCGGATATCTTGTGACCGGTTCAGTGGAAAAGCTTAATAACAGATACCTTATAACAATGAAAATTGTAGATCCAGCGCGGGGTATTATTATAAACATGGACACAAATGAGATAGATTCTGTAGATGAGCTCCCCTCGGTATGCAGACGCCTGGTTAAAATAATAAACAGAAGCACCAGGTAAAAATTGTGATCCGTACAATCATCTCACTTGTGGTGCTTTTTATCACTGTATTTTCCTCTATGAGTTATTCATCTTCCCGAAAAGAGAGTATTGCCGTTTTTGACTTCAAACTTAAAAACATCAGTTCCGATGCGGGCAATATTGTCAGAAACAGGATAGAATATAATCTTTTTCAGACAAGGAAATTCACTCTTCTTGAACGTAACAGGATAGATATAATAAGCAAAGAAAAAATACTTTCCGGGGAGAGTCAAAAAAATATTGAAGATACTTTTCAGGCAGGAAAACTTCTCCCTGCGGATTATGTAATAACAGGAGATATAACATTAAAGGAAAATGTCCATGTGACTATAGTTCTGATGGATACATCTAATGGTAAAATTGTATACTCTTTCAATAAAATATATCAGACTGAAATGGATTTAATTGAAGATGCAGATGAAATAGCTGATCTTATTTCGGAAGAGATTTTTTTTGACCATGAATTCAATAAAGATAAAGATGATTTTAATCTGTCATCAAACTTTTTTCTGAATATTGGGGCTTCATATATCCCGGAAACCGGCAAACTGAGTGAATTTTCAGATAATGGTTATATGATAACTTTTGATGCCGGTGTCAGAAATGTATTGTTTAACGGGATTCGAATGGGCTTTAACTGCGGATATGCTCACATTTATACAACAGCAAATATTAACTATATATCCATAGCGCCGTTTCAGTATACAATAGCATACGAATTACAGCCTTTTAGAAAATATTTTATTAATACAGGTTTCGGATTAGGTACTGCACAGGTAACAGTTAACAAAAACAGAGACGTAATGAGAGAATTCGAAGCCTGCGGATTACTTTTTGTTGAATTGAAGTATCATCTCAAAAGTGACCTGGCATTCATTATATACGGTAAACATTATGTTTTGTTTGAAAATGACGGTAATGTCGATTTTACATGTTTAGGAGGGGGGTTCGAAACACTTTTCTGATTCTATTTCCATTCAATATTCAGATCTGATACAGGTTTAAAAACAATATCCTCTATGTCTTCTGCAATTACTGTAATATCATTGATTTCAACAGGGAACAGAGTTTCTCCACTGGAATTATCTTTGTTTAATAAAATTGAGGGCTTTAAATTTTTTTTATAGATCCCGGTAAGAGCTATCCTTCTTGATACAATTCCTTTGTCGCTATAATAATCAAGTTTTTTACAGCTATAAATATAGGACATGTAGTTATTATTAATTTCACGGGAAAAATTAATTCTATTAATTTCAGTAATACCTGATTCTATTGATTGAAAATTATTAA
>DAISJZ010000001.1:10137-160493 GCA_036821145.1 Spirochaetota bacterium | reverse complement strand
GCGCTGACGTTGACATGAATATCGTAATGAACAGTAAACTTGAACTGATAGAAATTCAGGGTTCCAGTGAGCAGGCACCATTCAGTATTGATAGAATGAACAGAATGGTTGAAATCGCCGGAAAAGGAATTGAAGAACTTATAAATATTCAGAACAGCTGCTGTAAGTGACAAAACTCTCCATCAATTTTCAGATTCAGCCGATATTAATAAAAAAATAATTATGGTATTGTGATGAAAAGATTTACAGTGAAAACAGCTGTTTTATCGCTGCTGATTTTAATATTTTATAAAACAGATATTTACCCCCAGGGGAAGCAGACATCGGTAATTGATAGTCCCACAGCTTTCACAATTGCACAGGGTACTTATAAAGTTTCTCTTCTGGAATATGATAACGGCGGCATGGAGTTCAAGACATTTCTCGGGCTTCATGATATTGTGTATTTAGGTGTATCTCTTGATGTCCAGAGCGCAATAGGCCGGGATGAACCGCAGTTCAATGTGCCCGGTGTTATAGCGAAAATTAAATTCACTGACGGACATGAATCCTTTCCAATTGCCATCGCTGCAGGGTACGATTCTTTCTATACAGGATACGAAGGTCTTGAAGAGGATGACGATGAGGATGAAAAGAATGACCTGAACCGTGTAATATACGGCCCTTACTTTGTCTTTACCGGGTCAATTTATCTTTTTGATTCAGAGCAGTATTTAAGTGTGGGTATACGTACCCCCACTCAGCCCGATTATAAACCTGATAATACATCCTACTTTACATCACTGGATATACCTCTCGGTGAATTTTTCAGATTCAACTTCGAAGTTGAGCGCGTTTACTGGGATTTCAGGGACGGCAGCGACTGGCTTTTTAACCCGGGGATTAAATTCAGTTATTATGATCAGATAATATTCACTTTTGCGGTTATGTGTGAAGGTGATGAAAGGCCAAACAGGATTATCCGGTTTGAATATCATGGCGAGTTTTAAACGGAGCTTTTAATTGCTGAATTTCAATTTGCTTAAAATAGAACAACCTGTTTTTTCCAGGTTTTTAATTGCAGGAGTTTTTACTGTTTTACTATCATTCCTTATCCTTTTCAGTTCAGGCGGAGTTTCTTCCGAATTAAAAAAGTGTCAGCTGATGCTGCATGGCAGCGGCGGTGAGATCAGACTCAATGTAGAGGTTGCAGCAACAGAACAGGCAAGGGAGAAGGGGCTTATGTATAGAACTTCTCTCCCGGAAAACAGCGGCATGCTCTTTGTATTTGAAAAGGATAGACGGCTCTCATTCTGGATGAAGAATACTTATATCCCCCTTGATATCGCATTTATAGATTCGCGAGGAGTAATCACGGATATACTGCAGATGCAGCCCCTTGACACATCGGTTTTATATAATTCATCAACTGAAGTCAGATATGCACTTGAAGTGAACCAGTGGTGGTTTGCAAAACATGGCATTATACCCGGCTCAAAGATAGGTCTTCATGGATGCATCGGTAAATAGAATTCCTTCGTCCGCGGATGAGAGAGCCCTTCTTGTTTCTGTAATTCTAAAAGGTGATAACCCGTTAAAATCTGAATATTCATTTGAAGAGCTCCGGCTCCTTGTAAAAACAGCGGGAGCAGTTATTGTTGATACAGTAACTGTAAAGCGCGAATCAGTAGATCCGGCATTTATACTGGGTAAAGGGTACGTGGAGATCGTCAGGAATCTCATCGCTGAAAAAGATATAAAGCTCATTGTTTTTGATCTGAATAATATCAGGCCAGTGCAGATCCGTAATCTCGAGGACACCCTGAAGTGCCGCATTGTGGGCCGTAATGAGATTATTCTCGATATTTTCGCCAGACGTGCAAGGAGTGCCGAAGCGAAGATCCAGGTGGAACTTGCTCAGCTGAGGTATATTCTTCCACGCCTTAAAGGTCTTGGCGGTGTGCTTTCACGCCTCGGGGGAGGTATAGGAACGCGGGGGCCCGGGGAGAAAATGCTTGAAACTGACAGGAGGCATATTCTCCGCAGAATCGACACTTTGAAAAATAAGTTAAAAAAATATGAAGAGCATAGAAAAAGAACGAGGAATTCAAGGCGTGGAGAGCTGCTTGGCGCTGTTGTGGGATATACTAATGCAGGGAAATCTACACTGATAAACCTGCTGGCAAAAGATGATCTCTTTGTTGAAAACAGGCTCTTTGCAACCCTGGATTCCTACACGCGAACCGTTTATATAAGAGATGGTTTAAAAACTCTGCTCACAGATACAGTGGGCTTTATTCAGAACCTTCCGGCAAATCTTATTGAATCATTCAGGTCTACACTGGAGGATATAGAAAATTCCGACTATATTGTTCATGCAGTGGATATTAATGCCCCGGATATTGAATCTAATATACAAACTGTTGTTCAGGAACTCAACTCGCTTAAAATTGAAGGAAAGCCCGTAATTCTTTTTTTTAATAAAACAGATGTTGCAGATGAAATGAAGATTAATGTTGTCAAAAACAGGTATCCTGATGCAGTTTTCGGCTCTGCAAAAACCGGAGATGGAATTGCTGAACTGAAAGACAGAATTGAGTCTGTTCAGTATATTCTTAGTAATAAAGTGTAATATTCATCCGGCAGAAGTTCCCCGGCTAATCCTCCAGATAAAATTATCTATAAAATGAGCTTTACCGTTAAATAATTTCTTGATAAATAGACCGGAGGGTATGTTTATGTAACATTAACAAGTTTTTACCACTCGATAAATTTGTAATCACTAAATTAACCTCAATACAGGATGTATATATGTTAGAAATAATTCTTAATACCGTTTTCGGTACTAAACCTGAAAGGGACAGGAAAAAACTACAGCCCTTTGCTGACAGGGTGAATGCTCTTGAAAACAGCTATCAGAAGCTTACTCCCCAGGAGATGCTTTCTAAATCGAACGATTTCAGGCAGAGGGTGGAACGCGGTGAATCTCTTGATTCTATACTCCCTGAAGCCTTCGCACTTGTACGTGAAGCCTCTGTGAGAACTCTCGGGATGAGACATTTTGATGTACAGATTATGGGAGGGGTTGTTCTTCATAAAGGTCAGATTGCTGAAATGAAGACAGGAGAAGGTAAAACTCTTGTGGCGACTCTTCCTGTTTACCTTAATGCTTTAAGCGGTAAAGGGGTTCATGTTGTTACAGTAAATGACTACCTCGCAAGACGTGATGCCGAATGGATGAGCCCCATATATAAATACCTCGGACTTTCCGTAGGAATAATTCAGCACAACCTGGGGCCGGTTGAAAGACAGAAGGCTTACGGTTCTGATATAACTTATGGTACAAATAATGAGTTCGGTTTTGATTACCTCCGCGACAACATGGTTGAGCATAAAAGCCTTAAGGTTCAGAGGGAACTGAATTACTGTATCGTGGATGAGGTTGACTCAATCCTTATTGATGAATCAAGGACCCCTCTTATTATATCCGGTTCAATCGAAGAATCTACAAAAAAATATACTCTGATAAACAAACTTATACCTCAGCTGAAAGAGGGTGTGGATTATGAGGTGAATGAGAAGGACAGAAATGCCACTCTCACTGAAGAGGGTGTAGCTCATATCGAGCGTATAATGAAGATCGATAATCTCTATGACAACAAGCATATTGATATTATCCACCATATAAATCAGGCTCTGAAAGCTCATACTGTTTTTCATAAGGATGTTGATTACATAGTGAAAGACGGCGAGGTTATAATTGTTGATGAATTCACCGGAAGGCTTATGCCCGGGAGAAGGTTCTCTGATGGCCTGCACCAGGCCCTTGAGGCAAAAGAGAACGTCACAGTAGCACGTGAAAGCCAGACACTGGCATCGATCACTTTCCAGAATTTTTTCAGGATGTATAAAAAACTTTCAGGTATGACTGGAACTGCTGAAACAGAATCAGTTGAATTCAAAAAGATATACGGACTTGATGTTGCTGTTATCCCTACCAACCTCCCTCTTGTGAGGAGAGATAACCCGGATAAAGTTTATAAAACTGAACGTGAAAAATTTAATGCAATCGCACAGGAGATATCTGACTACACAAACAAAGGGAGACCGATTCTTGTAGGAACCATTTCTATTGAGAAATCTGAAAAACTTTCAAATGCTTTAAAATCTAAAGGAATTATTCACAATGTACTTAACGCGAAATACCATGAGAAGGAAGCTCAGATCGTTGCTGAGGCTGGCCGTCCTGGAGCGGTAACAATTGCTACAAACATGGCGGGGCGTGGTACAGACATAGTTCTCGGCGGGAGACGGACCTATGCTGATGATGTTGAAAACCATAACCCCGGCCAGGCAAGAGAACTCTGGGAGAATTTCAGGTATAAAATAATAAACTCTGAATTCGATGAAGCGGAAAAGTTTATCGAGGAGATGCAGGGACAGGATAAAAACAAGGCTGTCGCCATTATTAAAAACGGGCGTGACTGGATAAAAAATCACAATACTGTTGTTGAAGCCGGCGGGCTTCATATACTCGGCACAGAACGGCATGAGTCAAGAAGGATAGATAACCAGCTGCGAGGACGTTCTGGACGTCAGGGTGACCCCGGTTCATCAAGGTTTTATCTCTCCCTGGAAGATGATCTCATGAGGCTTTTCGGCTCTGAGAGAATAAGCAAAGTAATGGAAAGGCTCGGTATGGAGGAGGGGCAGGAGATTGAAAGCCCCATGGTATCCAAGGCCATCGCAAGCGCGCAGAAGCGTGTTGAAGGGAGGAACTTTGAGATCCGGAAGCATCTCCTTGAATATGATGATGTTATGAATGCTCAGCGGACATTTATTTATAAAGAGAGAAATGAGATCCTTGATGGAGCTGATATTTCGCACAAAATATACACATATTTTGAAGAGGTAATCAATACCCGTATTGAATATTTCACCATGGGTGAACGTCACCCTGAACAGTGGGATCTTGAAGGGCTTAAGGGGTGGATAAAACAGAAATTTACCCTGGATATTGATTATAATGAAATCAATCCTCTTGAAACTTCATATTCAGAATTTATTGAACTTCTTATCGAAAAACTCACTTCAAGATATAAGGATAAAGAACTGAAAATCGGAGCCGGAGATATGAGAGTTCTCGAAAGGCTCATTTCTCTTCAGGTAATTGACAATAAGTGGCGTGAACACCTTCTTTCTATGGATCACCTTCGTGACGGAATATGGGCAATGGGGTATGGTGAAAGGAACCCTCTTGTTGAATATAAAATCGAAGGTTCAAGAATATTCTCTGACATGCTGATAAACATGAAAGAGGAGATAATGGAATATATGATGAAGGTTGAAGTTCAGAGAATCGAAGAGGAGCTCCCTTCACATCCGATGGCAGCTGTATCAGCGAGTGAATTCCACCCTGAGGTTGATCAGTTCGGCGCCGGGGGTATTCCGATGTCTGTTCCTGAAGTAAAAAAAGGGAGCGGAGAAGATAAGCATACCGAAGGTGGAGTTAAACGCAAAAAAACAAGAAGAAGCAGGAGATAAAAAATGTCAGCTCCATTAATGAAGAGTGTTTCAGGTATCAGAGGCATAGTGGGAGAAAGTTTTACACCTGAACTCCTGATCTCTGCGGGCTCCGCATTCGCCAAATATGTTAAATATGGAACAGTTGTAGTCGGGAGAGATTCACGTCCTACTGGAGAAGCTGTTGCCATGAATATAATTTCAGTGCTTCTTCTTTCAGGCTGCGATGTTGTTGATATAGGTGTTGTACCCACGCCTACAGTGCAGCTTATGGTTGAAGAGCTTAAAGCTTCAGGGGGAATTGTAATCTCGGCTTCGCATAATCCTGTAGAGTGGAATGCCCTGAAGCTTATTAATGGGGCCGGAACTTTTTTAAATCCCGCAGACATTGCAAAACTTTTTGCGCAGATGGAAAAGGAACCTGTTTTTAAAAGATGGGATAAAGTAGGGAAGCTTACTGTTAATAAAGATGCGGATGCACTTCATATAAAAAAAGTTCTTGATGTAGTTGATGTTGATATTATCAGAAAGAAAAAGTATCATGTAGTACTGGATTCTGTTAATGGAGCCGGTTCAGTAATTACTCCGGAATTGCTGAAAGCCCTGGGTTGTAAAGTAACAATGATTAACTGTAAACCTGACGGAATCTTCCCCAGGGGGGCTGAGCCTCTTCCTGAAAATCTCTCGCAGTTATCTGATGCGGTAATTAAAAACAGAGCTGATATAGGTTTTGCACAGGACCCGGATGCAGACAGGCTTGCAATCGTTAGTGATAAAGGTAAACCTCTCGGTGAAGAATATACGGTAACAATGGTGACAGATCATCTTCTCCTGAAAGAGAAAGGGCGCGTTGTTGTAAACCTCTCCACAACAAAAGCTGTTGAGGATGTTGCTTCTAAACATGGAGTCCAGTTCGCAAGGGCAAAGGTCGGCGAGATTAATGTTGTTGAGGAGATGAAGAGAAAGGGTGCACGTATAGGTGGTGAAGGTAACGGAGGTGTTATCTCACCTGAAATTCATCTCGGCAGAGATTCACTCGCCGGTATTGTTTATATTCTTGAAATGATGGCAGCGCGTAATAAAAAGATATCTGATATTATGACTGAGATGCCATCTTATTTTATGAAAAAAGGTAAAGTAACCCTCAAACAGGGGACTGATATCAGCATAATATTTTCATCAATAACCGGTAAGTTCAGTGGTGAAAAGATGTCGCAGATTGACGGACTCAGAATAGATTTCAGGAAGAATGAAGAGTTTAAAAATGGGTGGGTTCACCTCCGTTCATCAAATACTGAACCTGTTTTCAGAATAATTGCTGAATCTGATTCCGCTGAAAAGACTGACAGGATATATAAACACTTTGCGGGATTGATAAAATAGGCTGATTACATCTCATATATTCCGGAGCATTATTCCCGCGAAGGCGGGAACCTGCTCTGATACCGGAAATCAACTAATCTATTTTTAATTGAAAACCGGGTGATATTTTAAGTTATATTTTCTCGAACTGTCCTGATTTAAGAGACCTGTATGCGGCATCAACTATACGGAACTCCATTATAATTCTTTCAAGCGATGGAGTCCAGGGCTTACCGTTTATGTAATCTTCGACAAAGGATCTCAGCATCTTCCTGTAGCCGAGGAAATCGGTAAAGTCCGGGAAAAATGTTTTCTTCTTTTTTCCATATACTGATGAAAAGAGACCGTTACTCTCAAAAGTAATCACTCCCTCGCTTCCATAAATCTTAGACAGGCCAACTCCTTTAAACCTGTTTGGTATTCTCCATGAATGAAAAAGTTTCCCTGTCATACCATTTTTAAATTTAACAAGAAGAGTCAGTGAATCTTCGAATGGGATGTTTGTTTCGTATTCAACTTCAGGTTTAACCGCAATTACACTTAACGGATCTGAATCAGCGAGAGATACGAGGAGATTTATCCAGTGAACTCCACCTTCAAGAAGGGCTCCGCCCCCCATAAGGTTCAGATTGGCTCTCCATCCGGATATGCTGTCCCTGTTGGATTTGTTTATTTCAAGTGAAAGCGGTTTGCCTATGTCTCCGTTTTTTATTGACCTGATAATTTTAGGGACAAAAGACTTGAACATGTAATTTTCAGCCACTGTACATCTGACTTTATATTTTGCTACAGCGTCAGTGATTTTCTTAATTTCATTAAGGTTCCGTGCGATCGGTTTTTCAAGGATTATATCTTTTTTCTTCTTAGCGGCAGCGCAGGCTATATCCGCGTGAAAAGCATGAGGAGTTGTAATAAAAACTATCTGAACTTTTTCATTATCAAGAGCATGTTCAAGTTCCGGGAAAGCATTTTCCCCACGGAATTGTGTCTTTAAAGCCAATGCCTTTGAAATATCACTGTCCTGAAAGAATAAAGGAATATTACCGTATAGTTTTCTCAAGTGTTTAGCATGGGATTCGGCAATTCTGCCGCATCCCACGAAACATATACCGGGTAGATTTGTAGACATCGTTGATTTCCGGTACTAACAGCCGCAGCAGTCATCACCGCAGCTGCATCCGCCGCCGCATCCGCCATGACCCTGATTGAGCCCGAACATCGCCTCTTCTTCAGTTGCCTCTCTGATACCTGTTACCTCTACATCGAAATGAAGCCTTTCTCCGGCAAGAGGGTGGTTCCCGTCAAGTGTTACATCTTTATCTGATACTTCAACTATAGTGAGGATCTGCATCCCTTCTTCATCATAAGCCTGAAGCTGCATTCCTACTTCGATTGTATCCAGATGTGCGAGTTTATCTCTCTCTATTTTTTGAACAAGTTCGTCATATCTGATGCCGTAAGCATCTTCAGGTGCAATTGTTGCCTGAAATTTGTCGCCAATTTGCTTACCTTCAAGTTCTGATTCGAGTCCGGGTATAATATTCCCTGAACCGTGTATATAAACCAGCGGAGCGTGGTTGGCTGACGTATCAAGAATATCGCCATTATCATTTTTGAGTGTATATTCGAAGGTTACCACCTTGTTTTCTTCGATTTTAAGCATTTTAACCTCACAATTTTGTTTGAAGATATTCAGTTAGAATTCCTCAGCCTGTTATAGTTACTTTAAATATAAGTAAGGCAAATAATTCAACCAAAAACGGATAATTATCTGATAATTAATGGAAAATAATCGTTTTTCATCATTGTATTTTATGCGCAGTTACAGCTCTTTTGAAAAAAATTTATGGACAATAGGAGTCTCTTTTTTTAAGAATCTTGTAAATGGAGTAATTTATGTCACAAAAAAATAGTGCGAAATACAGGATTGAAGTATCTTATAAAAAAGAGGATCCCAGAGGTGATGCTGTTAAAGAGAAATTCAGCTCTCTGGGTTTTTCGATAGATCAGGTGAGTATTACTGATAATTACCTTGTTAATATCGATTTTAATAAAAACGATATCAACTCTGCCGCGTTGCTTTTAACTCAGCCTGTTACACAGGAGTTCAGGATTAACACCCCTTTTATTCCCGGTTATGATTTCAATTACTGCATTGAAATAGGGTTTCTGCCGGGAGTTACTGATAATATCTCTCATACAGTGAGGGAATCTTTCGAAGACCTTTTTAAGAGTGAGTTTGACAGCGAGAAATCGGTTTTTTATACAACCTCCTTTTTTTTAAAGGGTAATATTTCTGAAGATGACGCACAGAATATAGGGAAGGAGCTTTACAATCCGTTAATTCAGAGAATTAAAATTTTTTCCGCGGATGAATACAGAAAAAATGAGGGTATGGGTTATGAAATACCGGTTGTAAACATTTCTGAAAATCCTGATGCGGATTTGGTCAATCTGAGTGTTCCTGATGATGAGCTTCAGAAGATCGGGAAAGAGGGAATCGCTGATGAAGATGGAACAAGGAGAGGCCCGCTTGCTCTGGATATGGCATCCATGAATGTTATAAAAGATTATTTTATCAATAAAGAAAAGAGAAATCCAACAGATATAGAACTCGAGTCCATTGCGCAGACCTGGAGTGAGCACTGCAAGCATACAATTTTTGCGGCTGCTATTGATGATGACACACCCGGTGGAATTTACAAAACCTATATCAGGGAAGCCACTGTAAGAATCCGCAGAGAGAAAGGAGAGCGTGATTTCTGCGAATCTGTTTTCACTGATAATTCAGGGGGAATTACCTTTGATGAAAACTGGATAATTTCAGATAAAGTTGAAACGCATAACAGCCCCAGTGCCCTTGACCCGTTTGGCGGAGCTATTACAGGGATTGTGGGAGTAAACAGAGACTCAATCGGATTCGGGATGGGGGCAAAGCCTGTTGCGAACAGGTTCGGTTTCTGTTTTGCCAATCCGGAGGATGAATCTCCTCTGTATAAAAATAAATCTGAAGAATCCCGGCTCCTCTCTCCACGAAGAATAATGGAGGGAGTTGTGCATGGTGTAAATGCCGGCGGCAACACATCGGGAATTCCTACTCCGCAGGGATTTATCTATTTTGATGACAGATATAAAGGGAAACCTCTTGT
Organism: Spirochaetota bacterium; assembly: GCA_036821145.1. Lineage (GTDB taxonomy): Bacteria > Spirochaetota > UBA4802 > UBA4802 > UBA5550 > UBA5550. The sequence goes on along the minus strand of DAISJZ010000001.1, from coordinate 150,480 downwards.
TTTTGTCGGTACCATCGGGCTCATGCCGAAAAAAACCGCCGGGCGATCCTCTGTATCAAAAAAAGCGATGCCGGGAGATCTTGTAGTCGTTGCAGGCGGAAGAGTGGGGCGTGACGGTATACACGGAGCTACATTTTCCTCTGAAGCCCTGACTTCAGGGAGCCCTGCAACTGCTGTACAGATTGGTGATCCCATAACACAGAAAAAGCTCTCTGATGCAATAGTAAAAGAAGCCCGTGACATGGGGCTTTATAATTCAATAACAGATAATGGGGCAGGGGGGATCTCCTGTTCCGTGGCAGAGATGGCAAGGGAGTGCGGCGGTTTCGTAGTTGAACTTGAAAAAGTTCCTCTCAAGTATCCCGGTCTTTCACCCTGGCAGATATGGGTCAGTGAATCCCAGGAGAGGATGACTTTCTCTGTGCCTGAATCTAAAATAGATGAATTTATATCTCTCCTTAAAAAACGCGGAGTTGAAGCAGCTGTAATCGGGAAATTCAACGATAGCGGGAGAGGTGTCGTTACATATAATGGAAAGACAATTTTTGATCTTGAACTCGATTTTCTTCACGACGGTCTCCCTAAAAAACAGCTCGTCACTGAAAAAATCGACTCAAGTGAAAGTTTTATAGCATTCAGGGAACCGGAAGATCACACTGAAGTTTTTCATAAAATGCTCTCCAGGCTGAATCTCTGCAGCTTTGAGTTTATATCCACACAGTACGATCATGAAGTACAGGGTAGTTCTGTTACAAAACCTCTCCAGGGGAAAGGAAAGGTTAATTCAAACGTATCTGTTATACGGCCCTTACTCGATTCAGATAAAGGGGTTGTGCTGTCACAGGGACTCTATCCATCTTACAGTGATATTGATACTTACTGGATGGCTGCGTGTTCAATTGATACGGCTGTCCGTAACGCAATCTCAGCTGGAGCTTCTATTGACCACCTTGCTATACTTGATAACTTCTGCTGGTGCGATTCAAACAATCCGAAAAGATTATGGCAGCTTAAAAATGCCGCGAAGGGGTGTTACGATTTTGCAGTAGCTTATGGTACACCTTTCATTTCAGGAAAGGACAGCATGTTTAACGATTTCCGAGGATATGACGAAAATTTTGAAGAAGTGGAAATATCGATACCACCCACACTCCTCATATCATCAATTGGTGTAATGCAGGATATCAGTAAAGCACAGACCATTGATTTCAAGTTCCCCGGTGACATCATTTATCTTGTCGGACGGACTGCAGAAGAAACCGGCGGGAGCGAGTACAATGCCCTCATGGGGGAGCGTGAAAGAGGGGCAAAATATACAGGAAGAAATATTCCCGTTGTTGATGCAGTTCTTTTTAAAAGACTGTATTATGCAATGGAAAAAGCAATTGAGAAGGAGCTTGTAGCATCCTGTATCAGTGTTGAGCGTGGAGGGCTGGGAATGGCTGCTGCGAAGTCGGCCCTTGCTGGTATGTACGGTTTTGAAATGAATCTCGGAGAAATGAAAGAACGTGAAGTTCTGAGAAATGATATAATACTCTACTCTGAATCACAGGGGAGATTTATAGTTTCAGTTAACCCCGCATTGCAGAGTGATTTTGAAGAATGTTTCCGGGATCTCCCCCTGACAAAGATCGGCCGTGTAAGAGATGATCAGAAAATTATTATATCAGGGACAGATTCAAAGAGAATTATAAATACAGATCTTACTGATATGAATTACTTCTACAGAAAAACGTTAAAAAAATACTGAGGTAAAGTGATGGCGAAGCCGCAAACACTGGTTCTTACCGGCTATGGGATTAACTGCGAAGAGGAAACAGCTTTCGCTTTTGAAAGTTCCGGTTCAGGTACAAGGATTATACATATAAATGATCTTATAGAAAACAGAAAGCTACTGGATGAATACCAGATACTGGTTTTCCCCGGAGGATTTTCCTACGGAGACGATACAGGGAGCGGGAAAGCTCTTGCAAACAGAATAAAAAACAATCTCCTCGAAGAAATTAAAAATTTTATTGAGAGAGATACTCTTATGCTTGGTATCTGCAACGGTTTCCAGGTGCTCACTAATCTTGGAGTTATCCCTGCCCTGAACGGATTTACCGGGAATGCTGAAGTTTCGCTTGAACACAATAAATCTTTCAGATATCAGTGCAGATGGATTGATGTCGCGATTAATAAAAAATCCCCATCGGTTTTTACAAGGGGTATTGAGAAAATGCATATTCCGGTTGCTCATGGTGAAGGTAATTTTTATGCTCCGGAGAGTGTGCTTGAACAGATTGAAACGGATGGCCTTGCTGTTATGAAATATGTAAAACCGGACGGCAGTGCCGCAGCTCAGGAGTTTCCGTATAATCCTAATGGCGCAATGAATGATATAGCGTCGATTTGCAGTATTAATGGGCGGATAATGGGTATGATGCCTCACCCTGAGAGGGGGATGTTTTTTACACAGAGAAATGACTGGACATATCTTAAAGAGAAGTATAAGCGTGAAGGAAAGGATATTCCTGAGTTCAGTGATGGAATTAGAATTTTTGAAAATGCAGTTAACTACTATAAATAAAATTCAAGCGGGTACTTATGTTAAAAAAAATATCAGCCGCAATATTTCTTCTAATCATTGTAATATTTGCAGGATCATGTTCAAGATGGTATGTTAATTCTTTAAGTTCAAAAAAAACAGCTGAAATAAAAAGCGGTGAGGAGCCTGGCCAGGTTCAGATAATAAGGGATGAATATACTTTAAATGAACTTTCATTCAGGCTGGAAGTTTATGACGATAAAATTATTGCTGCTGATAATAGCCTTAAAAGACTTCAGGTGCTTGACAGCAACGGTACTCCTGAACTGATTATAGGATCATTGGCAAATATTGATAAGACAAAGTATAAAACTTTCAGTTTTAATTTCGGTTCAATTGGAACGTTTACACGTGATGATGATGAAAATCTTTATGTGCAGAACAGACTCGAAACCAGAAGCGCGATGTCTGACAGCGAAGGGAGAAATTTCACACCATCATATATCCTTGTATTTAACGGCAATGGTGAGCTTGTCTATACAATGGGTAAAACCGGAACCCCGGAATTTCCTTTCTTTTATATTGAGAAACTATTTGTTGATTCAGAAGAGAGACTTTTTGTTATTTCCCGTACATTCAACTCCTGGGAAGTTTTCAGATTTAATAAAAGAAAAAGAGAAAAGTATATAGATTTTTCTAAACTTGAATTTAAGGAGACTGAGGATAATAATACGTATAACGGTAAAATCGAAAATATACGGATATTTAAAAGCGGGGATGAAATTCTCCTTTCAGTTGCATATTATCATGATGTGAGGTTTAAATACAGAAAACTTTATCTGTTTTCTCTCGAGAAGGACAAACTCCTGCGTGAATTAGGCACATTTCCTGATCCGAAGAATGTTCTATTTAACATTGTTGATGATAAAATAATATATTTCTGGAACGTTGAAGGAAAAGATATAAAATTTATGTTAGTAAACATGGATGGAAATATAATAAACAATATAAAAGTAGAATTTGATACCAGCAGTATATTTACCAAGATAATAACTGATGAAAGCGGTGTCATCTATTCATATCATGTTTATAACGATACTCTTCAGGTTTTTAAGTGGGAGTAATTTATGAAAGCTGTCACAGCCGCAGAGATGAGAGAAATTGATAGGATATCCATCGAGGAATATTCTATACCCGGCACAGTTCTGATGAATAATGCCGGGAAGGCTGTTGCGGACTTTGTTCATAATAATATTAAAACATCTGAAATCTATATATTCTGCGGCACAGGTAACAACGGAGGTGACGGGTTCACTGCTGCCTGGTATCTGAAAAATTATGGTTATGATCCCGCTATTTACATTGCCGGGAACAGAGAAAAGATTACCCCCACATCCCTGGTCTTTCTTGATATTTGTGAAAAACTCAGTTTGCAAATTCACTACCTTAATGAAAAAAGCATCGGGGAGTTATCTATTCATAAAGGTGCACTTGTAATTGATTCACTTACAGGCACGGGATTTGAGGGTGTTCTCCGAGGGATACCTTTACAAATTGTAAGACTGGTAAACGAATCTGCTGCCTGTGTTATATCTGTGGATATACCAAGCGGACTTTCTTCGGATGGAGAAACTCCGGCCGGTCCGGTGGTGAAAGCGGATTATACAATCACAATGGGGCTCCCGAAAATATCTCTGGTATCTTATCCCGGTAAGGATTATTGCGGTGAACTGATTATTACAGATATCGGTTTCCCGGCAATTGTTACTGAAAATACTGCTTTAAAAACGGAACTCATTGACTCTGAATTTATGAGCACCATCGTCTTTTCTCCCGAAAACAATGATATTCATAAAGGGGATAAAGGAAATACCCTGATAATCGGCGGATTAACCGGTATGGAAGGTGCTGCGATGCTGACTGCTGCAGCTATGTTTCGAACCGGTACGGGACTCGTTACTCTGGCCGCAAATGATGAATCAAGAAAAATTATTGCAGGTAATATACCTGAACTTATGACAGCGTCTTTACCTGCCGAACCTGGTCAAAAATCCTTTGAAGAGCTGCTGAAATCAAAAAAGTATACAACGTTAATAATCGGCCCCGGGCTCGGACGTGACGCATATTCAAAATCTGTTTTTAACTCAACAGTTCAATGTGCCGCAGATTGCGGTATTGCAAAGGTGCTTATTGACGGAGATGGTTTGTTTCATCTTGCATCTTATTTAAAGGAGAAAAAGCTCTCAAAGGAAATAACATGGCTCATTACACCGCATTTTATGGAAGCTTCACGTATTACCGGCTTAAGTATTGAGGAGATTAAGAGAAACAGACTTAAAAGCTGTAAAAAAATAGCTGAGGATTCAGGCTGCATTACAATACTTAAAGGCCCGGCTACAATTGTTTCGGATGGGGAGCGCTCCTTTATTAATTTAAGCGGGAACAGGACCCTTGCTACAGCTGGTTCAGGAGATGTTCTGACGGGAATAATTGGTGCTCTGGTCAACAGGATTAGCGATCACCTTTCTGCTGCCGCTTCCGGTGTTTTTATTCATGGACTTAGTGCAGATGTTTATTCAGAAAACAATAATATTGATTCAATGAGTGCTTCAGATATACTCAATTATATAAGACCTGCTTTGACCAGAATATCCTGATTTGAAGGAAATAATATGACAGATGATTATAAAGCTCCCTGCGGCCAATGCGGCGGGAAATGCTGCGGATATGTGGCGATTGAAATCGATAAACCCAACTGCAAAAAAGATTATGATATAATCAGATGGTATCTTGCACATCAGAACGTTAATGTTTTTATAGATCATGATAAAAACTGGCATGTGGAATTCAGGACACCCTGTGAATTCCAGGATTCTGATAATAAATGCAGGATTTACACCAAAAGGCCAACAATATGCAGGGAGCATGGCAGGGCTGAGGGAGACTGTGAGTTTTATGATTCCCCCTATACAGAGTATTTCAGTTCCTGTAAAGAATTTGAGTCATATCTGACAAAAAAGGGTGCCGACTGGAGAATTAAATACAGGAATTGATTGATAGATTCCTCAATGCAGTTCTAAAGAATTGTATTCATTTTTCCGATTTTATAAATATGAAAGTGAATATTGAAGCTTTAATTCTTCTGTTGTTTCTCATGTTATCTGTGTCTTCCTTTGCTGAAAGCAATGGTAATATCAATGATCCCCTCGGAAACTCCTACATTATTAATAATCTTGAGATGGAATCTTCCTCTGATCCTGAAGGTGAGTCAAGTGAATCATTATCCGGAGAGATAATTTTTGATGATACATTCAGTGATCTTATTTCTTCTCCAGATAATAAAAACAAAAATAAATCTGCAAATACAAATATTTTGAATGATTTAAAGAGGAAAGACAGCAGATGGCATCTCATCGAATACAGGGTTAAAAAGAATGACAGCGTATGGAAGATTGCAAAAAGAAACGGCATCTCTCCATCAGTAATTTTATCGATAAATAATATTTCATCAAAAGGGATAATCAGGGAAAATGAAATACTTTTTATTCCTTCAAGGGCAGGTGTTAATTATAAAATAAAGAGGGGGGATACTTTAACCTCTATTGCAGACAGGTATAATACAGATATTGAAAAAATTGCTGAACATAATAATATTGACGGCAAAAAAATTATTGCAGGCCGGTCTATTTTTATTCCGGGAGCTGAAGAAAAGAAAGAACCTTTACCGGTACGGAAGTATAGAAACAAATCTGAAAAAAGAGAAGCCATTGCCCTTGAAAAGAGCAGGAAGTCAGCAAAAACAGAAAGAAAAGAAAAAGAAATTGCTGCGGAATTATCAGGTAATAAAGACCAGAAACTGCGCCTCTCCTGGCCTTTAAAAGGTCCGATAACTTCAGGTTTCGGCTATCGGAAACATCCTTTTTCCGGTAAAAAATCATTCCATTGCGGCCTTGATATAGGGGCTGAAGTTGGTACATCTGTCAGATCCGCAGGTGACGGGAAAGTTATTTTCAGCGGCTGGAAAGAGGCTTACGGGAACCTCATTGTAATACAGCATAAAAATAACTATATTACAGTATACGCTCATAACAGCAAACTTCTTGTAGAGGTTGATGAAAATGTTAAAAAAGGTCAGAAGATAGCTCAGTCCGGAAAAACAGGTGCTGTAACCGGGGCTCATCTTCATTTTGAAATTCGAAAAGGAATTGTACCTCTAAATCCATCCAGGATATTGAAATAGATATGAAAAAACTGTTTATTGCATCCATTATAATTTTTTTTGTTTCACATGGAAGCGTTTATGCTCTCTATAGGTATGAACAAAGTACCACGAAAACAAAGATTTTTTTTAATCATAACGATAAAGCAGGAAGAGATGCAATGATTATGGGGAAGGTGTTGTCCCTGTCATCCAGCGAGGAACTGGCAGAGAATGATCTATCAGAAATTTCTCATGAAAAAACAAAAGCAACTGTGAGACTTTTTACATCGGAAAAAGTATTTCCGGCAAACCATATGTATGTCATTGATCCGAATAATATTGTTGTATCGAAGCTGGAAGTAAAATATCTGTTCAATAATAAAACATTCGGTGACATGCTTATCGGTTATGGAAATTTTAAATTGAGTAATGCGGGTTATCGCGTAGTTCAGTTGACAATGGATTCAGGGAAGAATGATTCCTATGTCGAAAAATCACGGGGTGATTATTTTACACGTATTGGTGATAACGGCAAAGCTATTGCTCATTATAAAAAAGCTATTGAAAGCGATCCCGGTGACCCGGCTCCGCACCTCGGACTTGGTTTAGTATATTATAAAGACATGGTTTATAACTTCGCTTATGCTGAATTATATAAAGCATATAAGTATAAAGACAGGCTCTATGATAACGAAGACAAATTTATGCTGCTCAAAGCTCTTGCTGAAATACGATTTATAGAAACTTATGATAATTATAATATCCCTGCAAACAGAGTTAAATTCAGGCAGGAAGGGATAGGTTACTGCCGGGAAGCTCTGAGGATTAATTCTTCTTCAATTGATGTCAACTTTCTCCTTGCAGAGTTTTACTACAGAGGGCTGCAGTCGGGTAATGGAAGAGAAGAGGATGCCCGTGACAGGTATCAAAAGGTGCTGGAGCTTCAGCCTCTTCATCCAAAGGCTAATCTCAGAATGGCAAATTATTATATAAGGAATAATAAAACAAAGCTGGCACTTTTCTATGCGAAAAAGGCGGTTGAAGGAGATCCCGGGAACAGGGAAGCACTTGAATTGCTGAAAAGATTGCAATAGAAGGTAAGCTTAATAATAGTTTTCTTGACAACCGGTACGCTTTGTGGTAAGTAATTAGACCGGTTATAAAGAAATGCTGATTACACTATTATTGATAACACTGGCTTTTGCCTTCTGCTTCCAGTTTCTTCTCATTGCTCTCTATCTTTCAAATAAGTCTGAGAACTATTTTAAAGCTCTCCTGGGTACATTTATAATCAATACTGTCCTTATGGTACTCATCAGTATAACCGCGATGACAAATCCTGGAGATGTGTACAGTATAAATCTGAAATTCATTTTATGGATAGTATCCGGAATAATTCTTTTTTTTATTATCATTTTAAAAATAAACATTATGTTAAGGATATACAGAAGAACAAAGGACCCGGAGTTTTACAGTATAAATTTTTTCGGGAAAAAGGTTTATGAACCAGGTATTGTTAAGCCGAAGGAGTTTCTTGCAATTATTGCTTCATTCCCGTTCTTCCTGCTTGTGGGTTCTTATTTTGTTGCGAGATTAATTAATCTTATGCTTTACGGGCATTTATAATTTAACCAGTTGTGAAATTATTTCAATATGATATGTACATGGAAACATATCTATGAATATGAGTTTGTTAAGTTTGTAACCGTTCTTTATTAAATCCCTCAAATCCCGGGCGAATGTTGAGGGATTGCAGGAAACATAAACAATACATGGGGGATTAATCGCGTTAACAGTACGTCTCCCTTTTTTTGAAAGCCCGCTTCTCGGCGGATCAATTATAACAACATCCGGGTTGTATAGGTGAGGTTTTATTTCAGATTCAGCGAGTTTATAAAAACTGACGTTTTTAATCCGGTTTATCTTTGAATTTTTTTTCGCATAGTTTATACTTCCTGAATCGATATCGAAGCCATGACCATATTTTGATATTTGAGCCATGGGGAGTGTAAAGAAACCACAGCCTGAACATATATCAAGGAATGTGCTGTTTTTATCGGTAGATGATAAATCTATTACCTGCTGAATCATTTTATCCCTGAGAAAACGATTTGCCTGAAAAAAACCGTTTATCTCCCTGTGATAGTATAAGCCATTTGCAGACTCAATAATTTCAGCAGATAAGTTGTCTTTACCGAATATAACACTCCCTTCAGTATCCGATGCAGCTCTTATTTCAGTTTTTATATCTGTTTTTTCGAGTTTTTTTATTTCCCTGTTAAGTTCTTCTGACAGAAGCAGGCATCCCTGGTCAGGGAATTCTACAATTTCATTAGTTCCTTTTTTAAAAAAACCTTTAATGCCGTGCCCGGTGTTAAATCTTGTGTGACTTCTGTAACCGTATCTTTTATCTGAAACAGTTTCTATCTCCGGAAGGTTCTCCTCTTGTATGTTTGCGACTCTTTTAAGCTGGTCCCTGATTATTGACCTTTTGAATTCGAGTTCTGTATTATAACTGACGCTGAGATATGTACAGCCTCCGCATAAATCAGCTACAGGACAATCCGGTTTAACTCTTTGAGTTGAAGGTTCAATAATTTTATCAATAACAGCTGTGGAGTAATCTTTATATTCTTCTTTAAGAGTTATTTTTAAAACATCACCGGGTATTGCGGATTCAATAAAAATAATTTTCCCGTCAAGACGCCCGAGGCCGTAACCTCCGTAAACAACGTTGTCTATCCTAATTATTATATCTCTATTATTGTTCATGTCTATTTTATAATTGACTAAAAAAAATACAAAGGTATTATCCAGAAAAAGCTATATCAGGGACAATAAAAATGTTAATATCAAAAAAGTCAATTTTTATCGTTTTAGCTCTGCTTACTATTTTCTCATGCGGGAAAAAATATAATAACGAAGAAATTGAACCGAATAATACAATTTCTACTGCCACGCTGATTGAAACAGGGAAAGATTGCACAGGACTCCTCGATTCAGAAAATGACGTTGATAATTATCTCCTGAAAATTGATGAGGAACAGGTAATCCGTATTGAGCTTACAGGCGTGAAAGGGGTTAATCACGCTTTCCAGGTATGGAGGCTTGAATCGGGAAGTCTCTTTCCTCTAAAATCAGTTGATGATAACAGAAAATCCTCTGCAGAAGAGATGGCTAATCTTTTTCTCAAACCGGGCGATTATATAATACTTATTACACACGGAAGCAGGGATGTAAAAAAGGGGAATACTGAAAACAGATACACACTCAGGATATCATCCAGATCAGCATTAAAAGATGAGAAAGAGCCTAACGACAAACCTGAAAATGCTGTAATAATTAATAACGGAGAATCCATCTCCGGATATTTCTCTCCATCAAAAAATATAATGAATGAAAATACTTTATCTCCATACAGGGAGGAAGACTGGTTCAGAACTGATATAATCGCAGGTGAAGAAAACCCTGTTATTGTTGATCTGATACTTACGGGTGTTAATGGAGTTGATTCTGTAATTGTAATCTATAATTCCGAAATGAAGGAGCTTGTTTCTGCCGATAATTCAGGCCCCGGGAGCGCAGAGGCCATTACAGGATTCGGTATCAAAACTACAGGTACCTATTATATTATGGTAGCATCTAAATCATATCAGTGTAATCATCGTGAAACATATGAACTTACTTTCAGGACAAATTTACATGACAGCGGAAGTGAGCTTGAACCCAACAACAGTTTTGAAAACTCCGGAAAGATTTCAAACGGTATGGTAGCAGGAAAAATTAATTATTCCGGTGATCAGGATTATTTTTTCTATAATGAGATAGATCATGGTTATGCAAAAGTTAAACTGCATTGCGATCCTGAACTTGATGGTATAATTGCTCTATATTCTTCTGAAAAAGTGAAACTTTTTGAAGCCAATAACGGCGGTGCAGGTAGTGATGAGACTATACCTTCGTTCTTTACCGGGAATGGTGTATATATTTTAATCAGCTCTGTCAGACCTGTTTCATCCGATTTTTCATACAGGCTTAATTTTGAACCTTTTGAACCTGAAGGCGATTTTGAAACTGAACCAAATAATACATTGAAGGAATCAAATAAACTGAGTAAATCGATATCCGGATTTACTTCATTTAAAAATGATAAGGATTATTATCTTATTAAAACCGGTGAGAGGATTAAGTTTAAAATTGACGCAACCGCCCCGAAATCCGGTACAATCCGGCTGTCAACAACAGATCAGATGGGATATATAATAAAGACTAAAACAATTGCAAATGGTGAAGGTGTATCGTTTCAGGAATTATTTGATAAAAAAGGATACTTAATTGTTGAAACCATTAATCCTGATTTTGAAAACTATTATACTCTAACTGTTGAGGAGATTAAATGAAGAGGCGAATAAACGCAGCTTTACTGCTTATAATACCGATCGTTTCAATCGTTTTTTCATGCAGTAAAAAAGATGTAATCAAAATCATGCCGGAACAGAAATATAATTTTTCGCTCACTCTTTATGATACCGATATCGATCTCCCTGAAAATGACAGGAGATCATATTATGAAGTATTTATTGATAAAGCGGAATCAGGGAGAACTACTATAGGCCTTGAATCGCAGAAAAAAATATTTGAAGCGAAATTGACTCCTGACAGACATCTTGTTAAAATTGAAAAATGGATTCTTGATGAATCACAGGGAAGATATATAAAACTGAATAATCTCTACCAGCCGAAACCGGATTTTATCTATATAACTATTGAAGCAGGTAAGATAAGCAGGGTGAATGTTGAATCATCAAAATACGGAACATCCCGTTATACCGTAATAAAAGAATAGTGAACGTTTCCTTCTAAATGGATCAATTAGAAACAGAACAATTATTCACTGATAAATAAAAAAGAGCTCCGCATCAGACGGAGCTCTTTTTGCCGGTTATAAATGTTTTTCAGTTTTTTGCAAGATCAGAATTATTTTTATAGAATGATTTAACAACCTGGAAAGGTACATTATAATCCTGTCTCGCGTTCCAGAGAAAATATCCGTTAATTCCGGAATCATGCACTGCTTTTATCTGCTCATTTATATATTTGTCATAAGGCATATCGTAAAGTTTCATTTTGAATGCCTGTATCCATGAAACAATCTGTGCGTTTTTTGCCCGCTCTTTAGCTCTTTGTGATGTTTTTAAAACAGTAAAGTATGGATCTTTCATCAGTTTTTTGCTCCATGTATAATGGGAAGGATAAGCCATAGGGCATATAATATCCACGACTTTGTCCATGCTTTCCATTTTCTGTCCGATTATATCGTCCGCATTCAGAGGGATTCTACCGAAAATATCTGCGGCGAATTTTGCATTATATGGTTTAAGCTGATTTTTTGTTCTTGTGATAAATCCTTCGATAAAAGTATATCTTTCCTGTATTTTCACATGTTTGTTTCTGCTCGAATCGTTAAACCTGATATAATCAAACTGTATCTCCCTGAAACCGTTTTTACAGGCACTTTCGGCTATATCGATTTTATCTTTAATATATTCCTCGCTTACAGGCCAGTTCTTGAGGCCGTCAGGGAATATTACAACCCTTGCAATGGGGTGTAATCCGTTGTCTTTTACATATTGGACATTTTCAGCCGGTACAATGCATTTTGCATACCTGGAACTCTGCACATCCATAACAAGAGAATTCAGGCCGGCCTGCTTAGCCTTCTCTACTAAAACTTTAAGTTTATTCATGTTATTTGCAGATTCCACTGTAAGGTAAATCCCTTTGTAGAATTCAGGAAAAACATCTTCTTTCTTATCAGAGTTTTTAATATCGTTAACAACGGTGGAAACGGTTGGTGAAATTTTAACATCTTTTGCGCTAATATAGTTTATTGCAACTCCGCCGGCAGCGAAAAGTGCAACAACTACAGATAAAACTATAACGACTTTTTTCATAAATACCTCAGAAATTTTCTATTATATTAATTTATCGACAATATGAATTCTGACTTTTTATTTTTTATTGTTAATTTGTCAAAATTTATTTTGATGGTATTGACAATCTCAGCAATATATGGAGTATATTCCTATCTCCATATCGATGTATACCAAAAATAACTATTTCAACGCATTGACGTATATTATAATTGTATTCCATCTGAATAATATTATTGGACCCGAAAATTGAGTATTCCTAAAGAGACAATAGAGTATATCAGGGAACGTGTAAGAATTGAAGATGTTGCTATGAAGTATATCCCTTCTTTGAAAAAGAAGGGGAAAAACTATATCGGCTTATGCCCTTTTCATAAAGAGAAAACTCCTTCATTTTCTGTTTCTCCGGACAAACAGATTTTTCATTGTTTCGGATGTAATACAGGCGGCAATGTTTTCACGTTTATATCTAAAATAGAGAATATTGATTTTGTAGAAAGTGTCCGGAGAGCGGCCGATATCGCAGGGATTCAGCTTCGTGAGGACGGCTCCGATAAAAATGACAGCTCAATTGAAAAGATCCGCCGTATTAACCGGTATGCCATGAATTTTTATAATTCATATCTCAAGGCTGATGCGGGTAAAGCCGGCCGTAATTATCTTGAAGGCAGGGGACTCGATTCAGCGGCAATCGATTCGTTTATGCTCGGTTTTGCGCCGGATTCATGGGACAGGCTGGCATTTTCTTTAAAGAAAAACGGTGCGGATCTTGATCTTGCTGAGAAAACAGGCCTTTTAGGGAAAGCAAGAACAAGCGGTAATTTTATCGACAAATTCAGGAACCGGATAATTTTTCCCATATTTGACAGAAACAGTAATGTCATTGCATTCGGCGGCAGAGCTGTCACAGACAGAGATCAGCCTAAATACCTGAATTCCCCTGAATCAGAAATTTTTCAGAAAAGGAGTGTGCTTTACGGTTTTAATTATGCACAGAATGAAATACGGGAACTGGACAGAGCAATTATTGTTGAGGGATATCTCGATGTAATAGGATGCCATATTAATGGTATAAAAAATGTTGTGGCTCCCCTGGGGACTGCCCTGACAGAAAATCATATAAAGATACTCTCCCAGCTTTGCAATGAGATTATAATGCTGTTTGATTCAGATTCAGCAGGAATTAATGCAGCTCTGAAATCTATTGAAACATCTGAGCTTTTTAATGTAAATATCAAAATCGCCGTTCTTCCGCAGGATGATCCCTTTGATTATATTATGAAAAAAGGTGTCAGGGAGATGATGATTGTTATAGATAAGGCTGTTAACCCTTTTGATTTTCAGATAAATCTCGCGATAGAGCGGGGCAGGGGTAAAGATAGAATGAGACTCCTTAAAGAACTTTTTGATGTTATCAGAAAGATAAGTATGGCTTCTGAAAGGAGTTTATATCTGAAGAAAATTAGTGAAATGCTTGATATAGACGAAGAGGCTCTCAGGATTGATTTTAACAGCTATTTTGAAAAAAATACATTAACCGGGAGAAAGAAAAACATTAAAAGTGAGTCTCTCCCTTTTGATGTGAGAATATACAGGGAACTTATTGAGCTTGTTATGCATTATCCTGAACTTGCAGGTGATTTTCTGATAGATTTTTCAATTAATGAAATAAAAGATCCTGTTTCTGCAAATATTTACAGGGTAATTGCCGAATTATATAATAATGAAAATGTTTTTAATCCTGATAAAATATTTGACTTTTTTCAAAAAGGATTGGAAATGGACTTTTTGAGCAGGATTATACAAAGAGAAACATCAGTTGAAGATCCAAAAGCCGCTTATACAGAAATTTATGTTAACTTAAAATTGCACACAATAGAAAATAAAATTTCCGATTATGCAGAAAAAATCAAACAGTCAGGCGGTGACAGGCTTGAGTATCTCGCCGAGATTGAAATCTTAAGACGTGAAAAAGAAAAGCTGTCTAACTATATTTATACCAGGGGTTCCCTGAAAACCAGGTAAAACCGGTATTTTATCTTACAAAAATAAATCTTTTAAGCAAGGTTAAAACAGAATATGAGTAAAAATGATTTAGTACTTGAAAACATTGCTGAAGTAAAAAAACTCATAGAAGTCGGTAAAGCAAATAATGAAGTTACTTACGATGAAATAAATGACATTCTTCCGGATAAGCTCCTCAATTCTGAGAAAATAGATGATATTTTTATTCTTCTGAATCAGCTCGGTATTGAAGTTGTTGAGGAATCAACACGAAAAGCTGCCCCTGAGGTTGTGGCAAAGAAGAAAACTTCTTCAACCCGTAAAACCGCATCATCCGCATCTGAAGACACGTCACATGTTGATGATCCTATCAGGCTTTATCTGAAGGAGATCGGTAAGGTATCGCTTCTATCCGGAGAGCAGGAGGTTGATCTCGCCAAGCGGATAGAAGAGGGCGAGATTCTTATCGAAAAAGCTGTGATTAATTCAACTCTTCTGACAAATGAGCTTATAAAAAACCATTCCAAGGTAACAACAGGAAAAATTAAGCTTACTGAAATTCTGAGAATCAACAGACTTTATTATTTTTCATCAGTTGATCTTACAGAGCTTGAAAAAAAATATAACATAAAGATGAAAACAATCATCGAAGAAGACTCAAAAATTATAAAGCTTCAAAACAAGATGAAGCGTTATGAAGAGGATTCAGCTGAAGCTCTTAAAATTAAAGAAGACATTGTAAAATCAAAAGAGAAGATAAGACAATCTGTTGAAGAGCTTGAAATCAGTGAAGATGAAATCAGCAAGCTTTCGCATAAGATTCAGTCTATGGTTAAAAGGATTGATGAAACATATAAGTTTTTCCATGAAATTGAAGAGAAATACAGTAAAGATATCAAAGAACTCAAACACTTCGCTCGAAAAGTTGAGAAAGAAGAGGATATTGATCTTATAATCAAAGAGCTGAAACTCAGGAATAAAGATGACCTTCTTGAAATTGTTAAAGATGTACGTAATAATGAAAGAAAAATCCGAAGGATTGAACAGGAGGCCGGAGCTGAGGCTGATGAAATTCTTGAATGGGGCAAGCAGATATCCTACGGGCAGCGGAAGATTCAAAGAGCAAAAAAGGAATTGATCAACGCAAACCTCAGGCTTGTTGTTTCTATCGCGAAGAAGTATGCAAACCGCGGTATGCATTTTTTTGATCTCATCCAGGAAGGGAATATCGGTCTGATTAAGGCCGTGGATAAATTTGAATATAGAAAAGGCTATAAATTCTCTACTTACGCTACCTGGTGGATACGTCAGGCCATAACAAGGGCAATCTCTGATCAGGCAAGAACTATCCGTGTCCCTGTTCATATGATTGAACAGATTAACAAAGTCATGAGAGAGACAAGGCTTTTTCAGCAGGAGTTCGGCCGTGAGCCCAACCCGGAAGAGCTTGCAGACAGACTTGGCTGGCCTGTTGCCAAGGTCAAGGCTGTGAAGAATGTAGCCCGTGAGCCGATTTCTCTTGAAACTCCAGTGGGTGAGGAGGAGGATTCACTTCTCGGAGATTTTATTGAAGATAAGGATGTTGATTCTCCGGCAAATACAGCAGCGCACAGGCTCCTTAATGAACAGATTGTTGCAGTACTTAATACTCTACCCGCAAGAGAGCAGAAGGTAATCCGTATGCGGTTCGGCCTTGATGACGGATACTCCCATACTCTTGAAGAAGTGGGTTACGTATTCAAGGTTACAAGGGAAAGAATCAGGCAGATAGAAGCAAAAGCTCTCAGAAGACTCAGGCATCCTACCAGAGCAAGAAAACTGAAAGATTATCTGGACTATATGTAGTATAATGTCAATGCTTACTTGAGGGGATTAAGGCTGAAACAGGAACAGAATTAATCCCTTTTTTATTTTTTATCAAGCAGAGAGTACTATGCCGGAAAAACAGAATAAAGTTAAACAGATATCAATAATTGGCGCAGGTTCCTGGGGTACAGCTATAGCTAAAGTTATAGCTGAGAATTTTCCAAACACACTTGTTAAAATGTGGGCATATGAAAAATCCACGGTTCATTCTATAAATAATAAAAACCTGAATAGCGATTTTCTTCCCGGTGTAAGACTTCCTCTTAATATTAAAGCTACAAATCATCTTCGTGAATCTCTTCATAATACAGATGCTATAATTATTGCTACACCTTCCAAGGTGGTTCCTGATACAGTAAATAAAATAGGAAGGTTAATTTCCTCTGAAGTACCAATAGCGTATCTTTCAAAAGGTTTCTGCAGGGTTAATAATGATATACTGACAATATCCCAGACTATTGCAGAGCTACTACCTTCATATAAAAAAAGGGTAGTGGGTATTTACGGCCCCAGCCATGCGGAAGAGGTGATCAAGTATTTTCATACATGTCTCACCGTCGCGTCAGCTTCAGAAACTGACAGAAAGTATTTTTGTGATCTCCTTAACTGCGATTACCTGCAGTGCCGTGAAACGGAGGATATTCTTGGTGTTGATCTCGGGGGTACACTTAAAAACCCTGCTGCTATTGCTGCAGGTATGATTGCAATACTGCCAAGGTGCGGTGATAATCTTGAAGGAGCTCTTATAGCTGAATCTCTTAAAGAGATGTACAGACTTGGTGTTGCTCTTGGTGCAAATCCTGAAACGATTATTGATATTACCGGTACAGGTGACCTTGTTGCCACTGCTCTAAGTGATCACAGCAGAAACCGGAGATTCGGGAAAGATATTGCTAAAAAGATAATTGAAAAGGGTACAACTCTTTCAATGACTGATAAGATTTACCTTAGATTTAAGCCTGAATATGTTCTGGAGAAGATAAGCAGCAATTATCATTATCTCGCTGAAGGAGCATATGCAATTGAACCCCTGATGGAACTTGCTGCGAAACATTCGGTTTCGACACCTGTTTACAGATCTCTTTATGAAGTTCTTCTTAATAAAAAGGAACCCTCACTTTTAATAGAAACAATTAAAAATCCTGATAAATTTGATGAAATTTACAATAATGCCAAACTTCATGTTAAAGAAAAAAAACGGGGCCTTGAAACTCTCAAGGGTGGCGCATTTAAAAAAATAATAATGCAGAGCGTTCTTGAGTCTATTAAAAATAAGTATAATACTCAGGAACTGAAAAATTTTCTAATTTCAAATTTCAAAGGTTCAATAGAACAACAGTACGGTATTAAAAACAATTTCTTGAAAAATGAGCTTAAGTATATTTCACAATTAAATAATTCAAATTTTGATAAGTATCTTAAAAAACTGACATCTTTATATCTTTCAGAAATCATTGATCATAACAATACTCTCATTTCTCATATTATGTTCAATTATCTCTCCTTCAGGCATCTCTGGAACAGAATAAACGGCAAAAAAAACCGTATAAGCATTACCGGAGATGTTGATAAAATCAGGAATCTAAGAGAAAGAGTTAATACAATATATATTCCAAGATTTAAAAATAATACTGACTTTTATTATTATGTATATTCCATATATAAGAAATTTCTTCCGGAACCGAGATTCTTTGTTCCAGCTGAAGTTTCAGGCGGATGGCTTAACAGGTATCTTTTACGTAAATGCGGGGGATATATAATTCATAGATCAAAATCAGGTAATCTCCTCTATCGGGAATGCGTGATTCAGTATATATCAACTCTAATCAGCCATGGAGTACCGCTGCTCTATTTCCCTGAAAATGAACCGGAAAAAAATTCTGTTATTTCACCATTAAATGAATACTTTTTTGAACTGTTAAATTCCATTATGTATCAGGAATCTACAGAAATAGTTCTTATTCCTGCCCAGATAACATACAGTAACAAGCTGAATGAATCTGATGATATTCCTGTTTTTTCTGAACCGGCAGTCATTAACTTTTCATCGCCATTATTTCTGTCAGATTTTACAAAGCAGATACATTCAGAAATATCTGTTCACTCTATGATCAGGGAGTTGTGGATTAGTGATGAAATAATTCTTCCGCAGCATATAATCTGCGGTATACTGCAGCAGAAGAACTACATATTAAAAGCTGCAAAACTGAAAAAATATATTGAAAGATTTATCAGTGAAAACAACCTTCCGGTACCATATAACAGTAAACATATTCTGAATAATGGATTAAAATTTCTTTTGAAAAATGATATTATCCAGAAAAAGAATGATTATCTTTTAGGAGCTAAAATCGATATTATTTCAAGATATAGTGAAATAATAAAAACAAATAATTTAGAGAATCAATAAATCAGATTTTGACATCGCCATTATGCAGATAATTATTGAGAAGATTTACATTTTCAAAAATATCATAAATTGAGTTCTCTTTTTTATATGGAACCTGTACAACAGTATATGGAAGCAGAATCCCTTTAAAGCTGAAGTTAATCCTGTTTTTTGTCAGCATCCCGCCGAAGTCAATATCACCATTATCCCGTGTAGCTACGACAACATAACTTGAAAGTGAAAGTCTTATAATGGAAACCTCTTTTCCGAATAATTCAGTAAGTTTATGTTTAATGTGATGTGATATTTCTATGATAGTCGCAAGGCCAATTTTATTGAAAAATTCCGATATATATTCATACCTGAAAAAGAAAACAACAGGTTCATTATTCTCGAATAAAGAGATAAACTTTGTCAGTTCAATAACTGTATAATCAAAGAGATCATTATACATACCTTTTCTTATTTCATGTGAAGATTTAATATAATCCATAACAAGATCTGAAAGTATATGAAAACGGGTGGGTCTGAAATTCCGGGATAAAGTTAGTGAAATTAAAGTATAAACTGTAGAACCTGTATTTAATGATTCAGAAAAAATAGTATAATAAATTCCCCTAATTTCAATTTTTTCGAGTCCTTTATAAAAATCGGGATTATCCTGAACTATTTCTTCAATTATACTGCATAATAAAGGATCTCCTGATTCTTCGTGAATTATTACACCGGAATCATTTTTTGAAAATAAGATTGTGATATCTGAAAAATTGGTAATATTAAAAATAATCATCAAACTTTTGAGTGCATTGGCTTTTATATAAGCATTATTAGTAGTAAAAGATTTACTGCGGTTTTCAAAGTCCTTTAAAGCAGCTACTGCCTGTTCCGTTGAAATAAGTTCATTGTTTATACTATCCTTGAGTTCAAAAATTTCTTCAATTAGTCCGTTCAGGTTATCCATAATGATCCGTTTGTTTTTTAAACTTTATCCAAATACTCAGCTGTTTTTAATGCAAAATCGTAAATTCTGAAAGTGCCTGTAAATATAATAATAGTATTATTAATGTCGGACTTTAATTCCTTAAAAATAATATTTCTATCGTCAGTAATTAAATAAAACTGATTGTTTTCAGGAATAAATGCGCGCTGATCGTCAATAAGGTAATATATAATATTTTCTTTTTCTGTTTCAAGGAGCTCTATTACTTCTGGTATAATTTTATCCTTCATCATGCTCAGAATAATTTTAGTTTTAAATGTCGGGAATAATGTCTTTAAGCCATTAAGGATTGCAAGTAATGATGCATAATTATGTGCAGGATCAAAGTAAATATGTTTTGTGAATGAAAGTTTCTGATATCGCCCGGGGATGCGTATGTCCCGGATGCAGTTTATAATACTGTTGGTTGTAATTGCACTGAAATGATTCGCTTTAAGCAGCAATAATGCAACTGCAGAAGCGGCTGCATTTTTTATCTGATGCTCCGGGAATAGATCGGTTTCGATAATAATGGGTTCATGCTTTTCAAAATTTAATCTGAACTTGAATAAGGTTTTATCTTCAGGTATTCTTTCGTAACTGTATGCTTTATTCATTGCTATGAGTTGTGATTTTTTTTCTTCAGCAGTTTTACGGATAATATTTAATATACACTGATCATTATTGGTCGTTATAACCGGAATACCGGGTTTTACTATTCCGCATTTTTCATAAGTGATTTTCTCTAAAGTATCACCTAATATGCGGGAGTGATCGAAAGAGATGTCTGTTATTATCGAAATTTCGGGTATTATTACATTTGTCGAGTCAAGACGTCCGCCAAGTCCTGTTTCGATTACAGCAATGTCTACAGATTTGTCGTAGAAGTAGCAGAAAGCTGCTGTAGTGAGAATATCAAAATAGGTGACAGTAATCCTGCAATCATTGGCAGCACTGTCTGCTCTCTGAATATAATAGAGCAGTTCATCGTCTGATATCTCAACTGAATTAATACTTATTCTCTCATTTATTCTTCTTAAATGAGGAGATATGAACAGGCCCGCACTGTAGCCTGACTTTTCGAGAACGCCGGAAACAATAAAACAGACGGTTCCCTTACCGTTAGTCCCTGCGACATGAACGGTTTTAATTTTTTTTTGCGGGTTACCGAGGGTGTCAAGGAGTATTGCAATATTCTGAGGTGAATAGTGACTGAAGTCTATCCGTTGTTCATTATTAATATATTTATCAAGAATTTTCTGCAGCATAAAAAAACAGTTGAACTGTATCTCCTTAGTTTATTTTAATTCTGATTAGTAATAAACTTTAATGATATTGCTTTTCATTTATTAATATGTAAATAATATAGAGATGGCTGATTTATGCAAAACAAAAAAGATATCAGGGTAATAATAAATCCCAATGCAAAAAAATTCAGAACAGGCAGAGCATCTTTCGATTGCTACAGAAAACTTGAATCTGACATGGTATCAATAATAACACCGTCAACTCTTGATGAACTTCATTCCGCTGCAGATCTTATGGCTAAGGAGAAACCAGATTATATATGTATTGCCGGTGGTGATGGTACACTCCATGTTGTTCTCAGCAGCATAATTAATAGTTTTCAACCTGAACCGGTACCTCCTGTTCTCATTCTTAAAGAAGGGACTATGGATAATGTTGCCAGAACAATAAATCTGAAAGGACGCGGGCCTCAACTTCTCCAGAGGCTGATTAATGCTGTAAACACCGGTAATGAAATAGAAATACATAAAAGAACAACGATGAAGATTAATAATATGTATTGCTTTCTTTTCGGCACCGGTTTTATTACCAATTTTCTAAGGGAAGCCTATAGTGGAAAAGAGAAAGGTTTCATACGGAATATACAGGTTGCCCTTATGTCAGCAAAGGAAGCTTTGAGTAACAGCAGTAACGGGAAGATATTCAGAGAGATGTTTGGTGAAGTTTATATTGATGATAAGAAAATTGATATTAATCCGGTCCATGGACTTCTTGCTGGAACTGTAGAGCATATCGGCATGGGGTTTTCACCAATGCCAGGCGCAGCATATCAGGAAGGTGCTTTTGAGGCCATTATTGTTGGATTAAAGCCATCTTCTATTATCATGAAATTAAACAGGTTAAGAACCGGTAAAATAATAAAATCTGACAAATACCTTAAGTGCCATGGTAAAAAAATCAGAATGAATTATGACCATAGTTATGATTATACAATGGATGGAGATATTTACCAGGCTATAGGGGAGCTGATTGTCGAGACAGGCCCTGCCGTTAATCTCGTTAAGGTATGATTTAAAGAAACGGCATCAGTAATGCCATAAGAATATAATTCGCATCAATCAGAAATTCATATCTAAGAGATATCAGGTAATCGGTTTTCCCGATTTTTTTAAGCAATACAAGATAATAAATAATACATAAAAGAAACAGAAGATAAGTAAATTTTCCTGACAGGATAGTGACTACAGAGAATGCGATAACTCCTGTCAATGATATTGCGTATGCAATGTAAACAGCATATTTTGCTCCGAAAGATGTGGCGAGTGTATCTCTCCCAAGAATGAGGTCTCCCTGGAATGCGACCAGATCAATTATAAACTGTCTTAAAAAAACAAAAGTAAAAAATACGCTCCCCATAGAAATAAATGTAATCAGATCAACTCCCCGGTCATAATAGGGGAGGAGTATAAGCACAACAAGCCATCCGAAACCAGTAACAATTTTTGTGTTATATATCTTTTTAATCAGTTCACTACCCAGTGCTTTTATAACAAGTTTAAAGTATGGTGTTGAATAAAAAACACCAAGAAGATAAGGAACAAGAAATAGATACATCATCGTTGCAGATATTGAATAGCTTATATATATAGATATAAAAAAAGATATTATTGCAGCAATCAGCATATATAGTCCTGATTTTTCGTAAATTTTGTATTTATACGAATTGCTTTTAATCAGGAATTCCCTGTCGAGGTAATTATTAACAGTATACATTACATAGATAAAAAGTGCCGCAATAATTCCGTATTTATAACCCGGTTCAATTCCCGCATACTTCTGAGCAATAAGAACCATTAGAAATGATGCGATAGAAGAAATAATATTACTTCTGACAAAAAACTCGAAATATTTTTTTATAACCTTAATAACAGGATTACTGTTTGCGTTATTTATAATATAAAGCTTTTCAAGTACATTATTGATTATCCATCCTGGAGTTGAAGCGCCGGCTGTTACAAGAACATACCTGGAATTTTTAAATTCTTCAGCAATCAGTTCCTCATCAGTTTCAATATGAAAAGTTTTGATTCCGTTATCAGTGCCGATTTTGGCAAGCCTTGTTGTGTTTGCGGAATTTTTTCCTCCAACAACAACAAGTGTATCTATTCCACGGGCAATACCTTCTCTGACATCATCCTGCCGAAGGCGGGTAGAATCACAGATAGTATCAATCACTTCAACATTACTGTGTTTTTCACGGATAAGGTTTACTATCAGTTCAAACTGGTTTCTCTCATGAGTTGTTTGTGAAACAATAAGGTATTTTTCAGACCGCGGTAGAGTATTAATATCATCAGGTTCTGAGACGACATGCACTCCGGCAGTTGCATAGCTTTTTAGGCCGATGACTTCAGCGTGGTCCCTGTCACCGATAATAATAGTGAAATAACCGTTTGAGGAGTATTTTTTAATATATGATTGAACTCTTGCTACACGTGAGCATGTAAGATTGATAGTTCTTGATGCCTCATTTCTGATTACCCGGTTTTCGTCTACCGGAATGCCGTGAGTCCTTATTGCGATCTGTTTATTTTTAATTTCTTTGAGAGAGTTAATTGTAATCAGTCCCCTTTTTTTAAGGACTTCAACTGTCTGAGGATTATGTATAAGCGGTCCGTATACATATATATTTTCATCGCAGGAATTCAGTTCATCGACAATTTTAAGTATTGCATTCCTGACTCCCATACAGAAACCGGAGTTTTTTGCCATTTCTATCTTCATTCTGACTTACCTGCACCGGCAATTTTTACATCAGGCCTGTTCATAGTACCCCGAACAGAGAGAACAAGAGTGCCATTGTTAGCCATAATATTAATCATATCTTTATACTGTTCCAGCGCTGCGGACTCAGGATCAATGCTGACATTTAGATCAAGTTTTGAATTATCTGTACGTTCAGCTATTTCAATTGTTCCGGTAATACTGCAGTTAATATCTGTACCGGATAATTTGAAATTTCTTATTCTGGCAGTGCTGTTTACAATATCAATTTCAGCAACACCATTTTCAATATTAACAGTATCAAGTTTAACAGGGAAGGGCCCCATGGGGCCTGGAATTGAAATTTCTTTCAACCTGATTTTACACTCTTCAAGAATAAGTTTAATCTCCCCGGATCCGGGAATTTTTTTTAATTCATCAGGGATAATATCAATGTTACCGTTCAGGTTCATCATTATTTCAGCGTCTGGTGAAGAAATTCTGAAATTATCAAACTGAAAATCTGCAAGCAATCTTTTAGTAATAAATAACCTGTAGGGATTTAATGAAATATTGAGAAGAATGTTTTTAAAAAAAAGTTCATGTCCGTTTTTAAGGACAACCTCAACATTTTCAGCGGAAGATTCACTTAAAAGGCTGAATTCAAGTGATTTCATTGAGATTGTTCTGAAAGCTTTCCCTTCGTAATCAAAAAGTTTTTTCCTGATCAGGTAATCGTATGGAAATGTTATTATTGTAAAAATGATTATAAGTAAAATTGATAATGCTGCATATTTTCCGGAATGAGGAAGTGATCTTATTATTTTTATGTATGAAGAAATAAATGAAACATAATATTTGATTTTATTATAAAATTCTCTGTATTTCATATTCATCTCTTTGTCAGGCTCACAACTGTTAGAATAGCGTCATATCTGCTTCGTTCTTTTATACCCGAATTTATTAAAATATTTTTTATTTTAAGGGTTGAATTGGAATTTTCCAGGCGATTTATAAACTCAAGAAGAGATGATATTGGTATACCTTCAAATTTAATCTCGGTTGTTATTTTCTGAATTCCGTTTTGTATAACACCCGGGTTCTCTCTTAGATAAGTTTTATTGCCGGAGATATTCAGAGAACCGGCAATTTCATCAACAAGAGGTGCAATACCTTTACCATCCGGAGCAGCTGCGTTCAGTCTGCTTTTTTCAGCAAGAATATCTCTGTAATCATTGTTTAATTCTTCAAGTTTATTGAGCCTTGCCATATTTCTTTCATAAGAATTATCCGCCTGTTTTTTAAAATCTGAGACAGGTTTAATTATAAAAAAGTATAAAACACCTGTAATGATAATCAATGCGAGGAGCATTAAAAGGCGTTTTTCTCTTCTGCTTAGATTTATCATGTAAACCTTCTTATAATTTCTTTGTTATTGTCATTGTAAATAGATTCCTGCTTTTACTCGTATCCCTGATATTAAGGGATACAGATTCGAATTCTCCGGAATCAAGGAGGTTTTTTTTGAAATTTTCGAGATCTGATGATTTAGCTGTTTCTCCTTCAATAGAAATACTTTTACCATCGAAATTAAGTTTTCTGATATCAAAACCTTCAGCTCCCTGGAAGCTGTCCGTGATCAGGTTTAATACCGGTATGAAAGGCTCCTCGTTGCCGATAAGTTCCCTTAATACTTTGAGTTCTTTCTGTTCCTTCTGGATTAGCATAGTTGCCTCCCTGACAGGATCTGCGGGGAGTGTCTGAGAGCCGAAATATCTTTTATACTTCTGTTTCAGAATATCATCGGTATAGGATTGACTTCTTGTTACCTGTATAAAAGTTATAAATATATTGATAATAAAAACAGCAATTGCCAGAATTATGAATACTGCAGGGAGAAGATATCTCTTCGAAGAATCCGATGTCTTACCGGCACTGAATTCGCCCTGTAAAAAATTAACTGAATCGTTCCTGTGATTCATAAAAACAAGTATATTACCGAGGGACACTGAACACCGGCTCCTGATATCGGTGTCAGGGTATCCGTTTAAAAAAGGCATAAAAACTACGGGGATACCGGTCTCATCACTAAGGATTTTAGAAATACCCCGGAGATTGGAACCGCCTCCGGTCATAATTATTCTGCTGAATTCAATATACTCGTTAAATGAACTGCCTGCTTTAATTGTTAGAGATATTTCCTCAACAATCCGGTTTATAACATCGCATGCATATTCATGAATTTTTTTCATTTTAGGTCTGGAAATACCTGATCTTTTGAAACAATCGCTGCTTATAAAAGTATCGAATGATGATAAATCAAGATCAAGATCTATGAGTGTTTTTCTTGCTTCGTTCATTGAAATTTTAAGCGTTTCTGAAATATAAGCTATAAGATCAGATATCCCGTAATTAATAGAACGCGTAAAAACCAGAGCACTGTCTGAAATAATATCAATAACTGTTTTTTTGTGTCCAAGATCTATTACCAGAACATTTTCATTATTTACAGAGTTGAAATATTCGTAGCAGCGCAGATGAGCATTGGATTCAAGTCCGCCGAATTGAGGTGATATTCCGCATACATTCATATTGCTGATTTTTTCTTCTATCGATTCTTTCGTTAATGCTGAAAGTATTACACTTCGTCCGGCATCTGCATTAACGGGGAGCATCTGGAAAGTAAGTGAGACTTTCTCAATCGGATACGGGATACTCTCTACAGCTTCATATCTTATTATATCCGCAATTTTAGACGGGTCGCTGAAGGGGAATGATATATTTCTGAATAATACTTTGTCAGAGGGGAAAGTGGTAATAATTATAAATTCGGATAAATCTTCACGTTCAATTATACGTTGAATAGCCTCTGTAACAGCAGAATTGCTGTCATTTAAAAATAGATCAAGATCATATTCCTCTATTGAAACAGAAATGATTTCAAAATTACGAATACCTCTTTTTGCCTTTATCAGTTTAACTGAAGAATATCCGGCATCAATTGAAGCAATATTATCAAACAATGATTTACCTCTTAATGTCCCATTGAGCAATACAGGAGTTTTTTATCATCCCTGTTAAAATAATATACTCCCCTGCAGTAACTGTTGTCGTTTTTTACTGTAACAGTAATCCTGAAAATCCGGGATTTTACAGTTAGAATATTTGCCAGACTATCATAGTCCTTAACGAATGAACTTATTTCACTGGCTGCTGTAAAAGGTTCAAGATGCCGTTTTCTTATTATATCCGCTGCAATCTCTTCTGAAAAATCATCCGATAAGGATGACAGTACCCTGAAACTTGCAGTATTAATATTAATCCGGTTGCTTTCATCAATAAAATCATCCCAGTTTCCGTAAGCTGTCAGGTAATCTGACAAAAGACGGCTGCGTTCTTTACCTACGGGCCTTTCAGCATCACTGGTAATACTTTTGATGTCATCCTTTTTTACGGATGATGCTGTCATCTCCTCCAGCTTATAGAGGGGTATTGTAACATCTCCCTTATTATCATCAACCAGATTTTTTTCAATACCGTAATTTCCGCCCCCTATTCCGTAATAAATTTCAGGTGATATCCCTTTAACAAGAAGAATTTCGCTGATACTGTCAAGTCTTCCATTTTTGGCAGAATATGATGGTGTAAGATTATAATAATAACCGGAGGATTCAGCTCCGTAAGGAAACCTGATATCGTCTGGATCAACCCAGTCAACAAGAGCGTCAGATATATCCAGAGAAAGTCCCATATTCATAAGAAAACGCTGAAGTACACCGTAATAGGGAGTTTTTTCAACTTTATCATTTGCCAGGGCACTTACATTAATCTTTGAATTTTCATCAACAATTTCGACTTTTACCTGATAATCCATAACAGGTATTGCCGGGAAATCGAGTGCCCATATATCCTTATGGCAATCTATGCTTTTGTTGCTGTTTAGGCCGGGCATGAATGAACCGCTAATACCAAGCCGGTCAACATCAAGAATTGCTTTAGCAATTTCATAACCTGAATAAGTGAGAAATTCTGAATTAATGTCATTTTTCAATCTTTTAATATATGAAATATAAGTATGAGTTGTAAGAAAAAAATCAGATGTAAAAGAAACCAGAAATGCTGAAATCATCAGAACAATCAGCAGAATGTATCCTTTGTCATTTATAAGATATGATTTAAGGCCATTATTTTCAATCAGAAGTTTTCGTTTCCTGTAGTTATGTATAAATTTATAAAGCATGCTATTCACTCATAATATTAGGTAACGAAATGAATTCATAAAGATCTGTTTTTGCTGAGGGAGTGTAAACTTCAATAACAGTTTTTATTACGGATGGGATTCTTTTTGTCTCCCGTGAGTCCCATTCCGGAGTCCAGTCGCTCCGGTATTTAAATTCGAACTTAAGAGATTTAACGTTTTTTAGAAGAGTTTCCTCATTGCCCCCTTCTTCAGGTGAATCATCATATCCGATGCTGCATCTTCGTATCAGGTCAAAGGAATCATTATCGTTGTTTTTTTTAAGGTAGAAGCCGACTTCATGCACATCTGAGACAGGAACCTGATCCTTCAGGTTGTAAAGCATTTTCAGCTCTCTGTTTTCCGCAGTTACAAAGTTAAGTATGCTGGAACCGCTCTTTGAATTACAGATAAAGTTCAGATTTTTCTGTTCGCTGTTCCAGTAAAGATTTGAGATGTCGGTATCGATACGCCTTAAGGCAAAATTAAGACGTTCGTAATAAGAAGAGAATGTTCTTCCATAATTAACACTTTTAATAACTGAACTGTATGCAGTATAAACCATTAAAAGAATTACAGATGATACTGTTGCAGCAACAAGCATTTCAATTAATGTAAAACCGCGATTGTCATATATATTTTTCATTAAAAGCAGGTCACCGTGACTGATATATGTATTGCAGAGTGAAATTGTTTTCTATCCCTTTATATTTCCATTTAACTGTAATTTCTGTTTTTTTTACAGGTAAAGGGCCGAACAAAGGGTTGTCATATCTTTCACTTGTTCTATCGTATCTGAAATCGGGATATCCTTCAACAGGGACATCCTTCATATCCGCCCCTCTCATATTATTACTTCTGAATTCATTCATAAGTGACTTTCCCGCCATCATGGCAGTTGTATAATTTCGGCTATTGCTGATGATATTGATACCTGATGAAATGCCGGAATAAACGCTTAGAAGTACAACTGAAAGTATTGTCACAGCAATAAGGACTTCAATGAGTACAAAGCCATTACCTGCAGATTCAGGATCAGATTCTGTCTGTTTTCTGTACAATCTTAACATCCCTGTTTTTCCTCAGATAAATATCTTTCCCTTCGGAAATAATCCTGATCGTAAAGTTTTCACTTGTGCCATCGGAGTAGAAGGGGATAAGAACAACACCTTCTGATACTGTCATTCCTCCTTCAAATATTACCTGGCTTAATGTGAAGCTGCTGCTGAAGTCCCTTGTTTTAAGTATCTTTTTTTCATTTTGTTTAAATTTCTGTTCGATAAACAAATAAGAGGTAAGAGAATTTTCTCTGTATTTATCATTTAAAGCTTCTCCTGAATTTCCTCCGGCTTTTTTAAGTGATATACAAAGAAAATTATCCCTCCTGTTTACAAAGGAATCATCGGCAACCGCAGCAATGTATGATTCAAACAGTGCTGATTCTTTCCTTTCGTTTCCCATGAACCCGGAAATTCTGGGCAGGGCAACAAGACTCATGATGGCAAGAATAGCCATGACAACAACCAGTTCAACAAGAGTGAACCCGCTGTTATTAAATAAAGATCGCAAGGTTTATTCCCAGCTTTTTATATCAGCATTATCGCCTTCACCGCCTTCAACACCATCGGCACCATAACTCCAGATTTCCGGAGCGTCACCAAATTGTCCGGGGTAACGGTATTGGTATGGATTTTTCCATGGGTCAAGAAGTTTGCTTTTTAAATAACCATCTGTAACAAGTTTCTGAAGACCTTCTTCTGATGATGGGTATCTCTGGTTTTGAAGATTATATTGCTCCAGCGATAAACTGAAATTGTTTATATCAGTTTTGGCAGCTGTTATTTTTGCACTCGGTATCACGCCTTTGAAAGTATTTACTGCAAACGCTCCAAGTATTGCGAGAATTGCTATAACTATCATAAGCTCAATCAATGTGAAACCACCGTTTCCGGCACTTTGCCTTAATAACATTTTTAATCTTGTTTTTAAAATTATCATATAAACCTCTGCATTTTTTTTAAAATTACTGAACCATAAGGTTCATTTCCATAATCGGCATCATTACCGAAAGTACAATAATTCCAATTATTATACCCATCATTATAATTATTAGCGGTTCTATCATACCGGTAAGACTTGTAACTACCATATCTATTTCATTTTCATACACGTTACCAATATTAACAAGCATTTCATCAACCTTGTCGCTTGCTTCACCTGCAGCAATCATTCCTATAACAAGCCTTGGAAGAAACTCATGCTTTTTTAAAGATTGGGAAATTGAAGCACCCTCCTGAACTTTCTTTGAAGCACTTTCAATTTTTTCTTCTACAATTACATTATTTATAATTTTTTTCACAATTTCGAAAGATTTCAGGAGATCAACTTTATTGGAAAGAAGCACTCCCATGTTAAATGTAAACCTGTAAACGATTATTTTATTATAAAGCCTGCTGACAAGGGGTAGTTTCATCAGGATTTCATCCATTTTTCTTCTTCCTTCCTCTGTTGATACATATCTTCTGTAAAGATAATAAATAAGAATGGCAAAAATCGGGATTAAAAACCAGAAGGTACTGAGGAAATTACTCATACCGATAATTACTTTTGTCGGAAGGGGGAGATCACGATTCTGCTCTGTAAAAATTTCAGAAATCGTGGGGATGATATTCACCATTAGAAAAATTACAATTATGGATGAAAATATCAGCATGAATGCCGGATACCAGAGTGCTGCTCTTATGCGGTTTTTAAGGAGATTGTTCTTCTCCTCCATTTCTGCAAGTCTTGCAATTACTTCATCAAGGGAGCCGAGGTTTTCACCGACACGGATCATATTGATATAAAGTTCAGAAAAGAGCTCCCGGTGATTGAGAAGGGCATTTGAGAATGAATATCCCTCTTCAATTTTCTGTTTAACATCAATAATAGCACCGCGAAAAGTTTTATTATCAATCTGTTCAATAATATCTGTAAGGGCAGTCATCAGGGGCATCCCTGCTTTCAGGAGGGTTGCAAGCTGCCGTGAAAAAAGACCCACCTGTTTTTTCGCAGCACTTCTGTTAAGGCGCTCTACTATTGAATCAGCAATTTTTTTTAAATGGACATTGCCGCCATGTTTAGTATCAGTTGATTTATCAGATATTGAAATTACATAGAGGCCTTTTTTACGGATATTCTGCCTGGCCGATGATTCATTTGGCGCATCGATTATATCTGAAACCTGATCCCCGTTACTGTTAAGAGCTCTGTAGTAGTAAAGCATTGATAATCCAACCTCAGCTTACTCTTAAAACTTCTTCAAGTGTAGTAAGACCTCTTACGACTTTTTCAATTCCATCCTGGAGAAGAGTCTTCATACCTTCTTTTATTGCAAGATCTTTGATAGTTGAAGCATCAGCCCCTGACATTATCAGCTTTCTTATGCCATCTGTTACAGGCATAAGTTCAAAAATTCCCAATCGTCCTGAATAACCTGTATTAAGACACTTTTCACAGCCTTTCCCTTTATAAAGACTATCTTTTTTTAATTTAGCTTTTGTCAGACCGCCGCGAGTGAGTTCCTGCTGAGCCGGTTTGTAAGATGTTATGCAATGGGGACAAATTTTTCTGACAAGTCTCTGCGCGAGAAAAGCATTAACAGATGAAGATATCAGGTAGGGCTCAACACCCATATCAACAAGCCTTGTTACTCCTGAAGCTGCGTCATTTGTATGGAGAGTGGAAAAAACCCTGTGGCCAGTAAGTGCTGCCTGTACGGCAATTTCAGCTGTTTCAGTGTCCCTTATCTCGCCAATCATAACAATATCAGGGTCCTGCCTTAATATTGACCTGAGTCCTGTAGAGAAGGTAAGGCCGATTTTAGGTTTAATCTGCATCTGGCCTATCCCCTGAATCTGGTATTCTATAGGATCTTCTACAGTGAGAATATTTACATTATCAGTATTAAGTCTGCTCAGCACTCCATACAGGGTAGTGCTTTTACCACTTCCGGTGGGACCTGTTACAAGTATTATTCCATGAGTTATATCAATCAGACTGTTGAATTTTTTAAGGGCTTCATCTGAGAAACCGATTGTATTCAGATCAAAACTCATGTCTGATTTATTAAGAAGCCTGAGTACTATTCTCTCCCCGAACTGAGTAGGGAAGACAGATACCCTTATATCAATCTCTTTACCGCTGACTTTTACCTGTATCCTGCCATCCTGAGGTAGCCTGTTTTCCGCTATATTCAGGTTTGCCATAATTTTGACACGGGAAATTATGGAGTCCTGAAATTTTTTTGGCGGGGTAAACATTTTATAAAGGATTCCATCTATCCTGAACCGTACAACCAGTTCCTTTTCATATATTTCGAAGTGTATATCACTGGCTTTATCGTTGACAGCCTGCCTGATGATTGTATTAACAAGCCTGATTATCGGGGCATCATTAACCGTATCAAGTATCTCTGCAGTTTCAGTTGATGTTCTTGAGAGTATCTCAAAATCAGATTCTTCGAGATCCTCAATCAATTCACTTGTTGTGGCTGCTGAGGCACCTTCAAAATGTGAAGTAATTATTCTTAAGATTTCATTTTCACCGGATAAAAAAATCTCTGTTGTGTAACCAGGGAACATCTGCTTAAGATCGTCAATGGGCTGAATTTTAAAAATATCAGAAGTTGCAATAGAAATTCTGCTTTTTACCACTTTAAATGGTACCATCAGGTTATTCTTCAGGAAAGCAGCAGGGATTTTTTTGAAAAGATCATTATTATCTGAAAATTCCAGATGGCTTTTATATTCAATGCCGTATTGAAAAGAAAGGGCATCAAGGAGATCGGTTTCAGAAACGGCATTTTTCTTTATAAGTATCTGACCGATTTTAGTATCCGTTCCCTGCTGCTGAAGAAGGGCCTCCTGAAGCTGTTCAGGCGTAATTTTCCCTTTATCAATGAGAATTTTACCGATCTGTTTTTTATTCCGAATCTTCATAAACTGTTAGTTCTTTTTTTCTTCCTGCATTTTTTTAATTGCCTGTTCTTTTTCTTCAGTGATCTTCTTTATTTTTTCAGGGTCAGTTACAACTCTTGGAGTAATAAAAACAAGAAGATTGGTTTTCTCATCCTCTTTACTTTTGTTTTTGAAGAACCAGCCAAGCAGAGGGATATCTCCAAGAATCGGGACTTTATATTCAGTCTCTTTCTTTGAACTGCGTATGAGCCCCCCTACAACAACAGTCATGCCGTCATGCACTGAGATTTTAGTTTTCATATCTCTTTTACCAAGGTCGGGCGGTTTTGTCGTTGCTGTAGAAGTCTGGTCAAGAACCGAATTTGCTTCCAGAAAAAAATCCATGGTAATGCGTTCCCCATTTGTTATATGAGGAGTGATTTTCAGTTTGAGACCCACGGGTTTATACTCATAAGTATAATAAATGCTGTCGCTCTCTGTAACACGTGTATTGGTTGTAATGGCGATCTCCTCACCGACATTAATCTCAGCCTCCTGATTGTCAATTGTCAGGATGTGAGGTGTTGAAAGCACATTTATTGACTGTTCCTGTCCGGTTGCATTAAGAAGGACAAAACCGAGAATAGAAGCATCGCGGACATAACCGAGAGTAAATGTGTTGGCAGTGATAGGAACAGCCAATGTCTTGTCGGTTAATCCTGTAGGATTAGTGAAACTCGGTACCCCTCCCATTCCTGATGAACCGCCAAATAAATTTGTTCCTTTCTGGCCTCCCATATCCCAGTTTATTCCAAGGCCCCAATTGGAAGAAGCGTCAACTTCAACAACTATTGCTTCGATGAGAACCTGCGGCCTCACCATGTCGAGCTGTTTTATTATTTTATTGATCTCTCTGAATTCTGCTCCTGAAGCATTAATTATAAGAGAATTTGTTTCTTTGTTCGGAATAATTGATAATTTGGGTTGTTGACCGGCCTGAGTGGTACCGCTTGTAACTTTTCCTTTAGGGTCGGCTGTTTGTTTTTGAATAGGCTGTGTGTTAACAACAGCATATTGTGAGAATGGTATTCTTGAAAGAACTTCTGCCAATCCTGTTGCATCTGCATTCTCAAGATGAACAACATGAATTGTCGCACCTTCGTCTACAAATGTATCTCCGGAATCAGTACCCGCCGGTTTTTTGTCTAAAGATCTTGCTACTTTAATCAATCCGTTTATTTCACTGCCATGTCCGCTTAAAATCAACATATTCAGTGTTCTATAAACAACTATATCAGCATCTGGTGATTTAAGTGTTTTAAGAACAGCGGCTAATTCATTTGCATCTGCATAATTTATTTCAAGCAGATATGTTACTGCATTTTCATCTTCAAGTTTGACCTTGTCCCCATCAACTATTACTTCAATATTTTTTTGTACAGCGTCTTTCACAGGAACAATTTTAATAAGATTTGCTGTTTCAATAACTGCAAAACCTTTAATCTCCAGAATTGATTTCATTAAATCAAAAGCTTCCTCAAGCGGTACCTTTTTCGCAGAACTGATTGAAATCTTCCCTTTAACTTTATCGCTAAGAATAATATTCTTTCCTAAAAGCTGGCTCATAACATTGAGGAATTCAGAAATTTCAACATCATTGAAATTTAATGAAAAGCTTTTCTCTTTATGCTTTTTGCTTACCTGTCCGTTGACATTATCAACCATGAGACTGCTTAACAATATAAATGATATTGTTAAAAGAATAGCTGTTTTTTT
Source organism: Spirochaetota bacterium (assembly GCA_036821145.1). Taxonomy (GTDB): domain Bacteria; phylum Spirochaetota; class UBA4802; order UBA4802; family UBA5550; genus UBA5550. The sequence continues at coordinate 115,620 of DAISJZ010000001.1, read as the reverse complement.
AATAATCATAATTGCTTTATCCCATCAATCTGTTATATTAACATCCAGAGTTACAATATTACCGCTTCTTTCAATATCAAAAGTAAGTTTTGATTCATTTTTAAAACCCTGCCACATGTTATATAGTTTTTCAGTACTGTCTATTTTTTTGCCGTTTATTCTTTTAATGACATCCCCGCTTCTTAATCCATAATCATAGAGAACATTGTAAGGTCTGATTCTGATAAGATGAAATCCTTCTATTTGCCCGTTTACTCTGTAGGGGCCGGCTTTTACCCCCTGCATTGCATTATCAATATTATTAAGCATCTTCTGCTGAAATTCAGCACGGCTTATTGTTCTTTTAACATTATCCGCCCGTCCAGTATTAAGTGGTACATTACTATTAGGTGTAATATTCTTTTTTTCATACATGTTAAGTGTATACGTGATTTGGTCTTTCTTAAGATATACGCTGGATGAGTCTATTCCGGCTAATGTATATCCATATACATCTTTCCATAACTTAAATATTTCTGCCTGTTTTTCCCCTTTTTTCAGTATCATAGCTCTTGCAATACCAGGTGAACCTGTCACTGTACCGAGCAGTTTAAGTTCTGTCAATTGAGAGGCGGAGTCTCCGCTGCCGGATGTTACAATATCTGAACCGGAGGAAACTCTGAAAAAACCTGACTCGAGAATTTTATTTATATCAACATTAACAATCCTATCACCGGAACGGGCGGGGAATCTGCTTTTCCTGGTTTCGGAAGGGTAAACTGTTAAAGAACTTTTAATAATCTGATTAATTGTCAATGCAAAGACAAAAGAAAAGAGAGTAACCGATACGATATTCATTGAATGATATTTGATATTTTGTATATTCATGATATTTATGGCGTAATAATAATAAATTTTATCAGATTGATAAATTGATCTATGAAAAATAAAGTGAAGTCAAGTATAATTCCTTTTTCCTATACACAGGTTTATTTACATTAATGAAATGCTGTAAATCCTGAATTTCATACAATAAAAGTCTCGGACCTTATGGCCATTGTACCTTTCCTGACCCAGATTCTTATCTGATAAGCACTTTTACAGTTTTCTGAAGATATTGTACCGATCTCTTCTATCGCAGATATAGAATCCATATAAAATTCATAAAACTGTTTATTTTCATCAAAGGGATTTGTAATTAACATAAGAATGTTATCATTAGAAGGATGTTTTTTGGGAGAGCCAACGAAAGGGATAAAATCTTCTTTAAGATCGATGTTTCTTTTTTTATCGATATTAAACTGTTCATTTATTTCAAGAAGTTTCTGTACATATCTCTTTTCTTCCATAAATTCTACCCCGTTACATATATCCTAATATAATAGATTTAATTCGGTTATAAAATGTTAAATGCTTGACTCATTTTTTTTTAGATGATTGAATAAAATTGTTAAAGCATTAATTTATATTCCCCTTTAGTTTAAATAAATAAAATAATATATGAACTACAACAAAAAAATAACCATAGCCATAGGTATTTTCTTCTCAATTCTTTTGTTCAGCATGAGTATGATACATATTGCACTTAATTTTATGTATCCGGGAAATGAACTTGCTGAGTCAATTCAGGAAAATTTTAAAGATTCATTTGGTAAATCAATTAAATTTGATTCCCTGGTTTTTAAATATAACGGGGATATAATTCTTCAGAACTTTTATCTGTCAAATACCACAGACTTCAATGATAATGTCAACCTGATTAAATGCAGTGAAGTCGTTATAGATACATATCTGTTTGATTTATTACGTGAGAAAATTACATTCTCAGCAGTAATTATGTATAAGCCTGAAATCAATATAATTAAAAATTACGGGAAATCATATACTGATACTTTTATATCTGATATTGTAACAGGCTTTAAGAATGATAAAATCAGCCAGTTTATTACAAAAAAATTTTCAATCGTTCTTACGGATTCTCAGCTTTTTTACAGGGAAATATTTAAAAAATCAAAAACATCCATAGACTTGTTTGATATTGATATTGATATAGTTTTTTATGGTGAAGAACTTGAGTATGATATTGACGGCAGTATCATAAATAATAATATTTCAGGATGGAGAAGTTGCGGATTTGATGCAGAAGGTACAATTCTGTTCAAAGAGTCAAAATCACATAACAGGATAAAGTTTAAAAATATTGATATTTCGCTTATTAATAATCTTTTAGGTGAGTATTATAATGAACCATTCCTTTTTAAGGGAGAATTATCAGGAGATTTAAATTTTAATAGTAATAAAGACATCATTGATATCATAGCCGGTATTAACATATGCGACCTTTATGCATCCGATAATAATACTTCATCACCGGTATATATTGTTAAAGATGAAGATATAAATATTGAGTTTGATTTGTCAGCCTTTTCTACAATGGATAAAGTCACAATTAATAAACTGAAAGTTGATGACGAAATTGTTACGATAGAACTAAAGTCAGATTATATAAAAGATGAACATTTAGATCTGTCAATTAATTCCAACAAAATTGATCTTTCAAGACTTTCATCCAGGTTTTTACCATTTAAACGGGCATATTATGAAGGTGATTTCTCTTTAACTGGAAATTTTAAGTTTAACCTTAAAGAAATGATACCTGAAGAGTTGGCCCTGGATGTAAAGCTGAACGGTTTTACACTTACTCCTTCCGTGGCGTCAGATAACAATAACAGCATTAGAAACTGTAATGCTCTCATTGCGGCTGATAAGGAGAATTTTTTATTAAAATCTAAACTTAATACAGGTAATACCGACCTGGATATTACTTTCAACAGCCGGATTTCAGGCTGGAATCCTTTTAAATCAGTTAATCAGGCCGAAATTATTTCGAAAAAAATGGAAATAGAACTCCTTAAGAATGTAATTATATCCGGCATAGATTCAATTTATAATATGGCATATGTTGATATGTTCCAGAATTTTGATGAACAGAGAAATTTTCTCAAAGAACCGGAAGGGATCTTCATTAACAATAATGATTTTAAATTGAATATAAAAGCTGATAAACTTGTCGTTAAAAAAGGCGCTTCATTTGATGATTTTAATCTTGCGATGAACCTATCCGGCGGGATTGTCAAAACTGATATATTTTCATTACATGGGTACGATGGAATTTTTAATTTCAACGCATATGCCGTATTCCGACAGGAGTATCCATTTATAAAAATTGAAGGTGGCGTTGAAAATCTTAATATAGCTAAAATGGCTGTTGACTCTGATTCAGCTATTAATGCAGCAGGGATATTATCTTCAGATTTTAAATTTGAAACAAATGCTTTCCGTATAGGCCAGATTGTGGAAAACGGAAGAGCTTCGTTGAACCTTGGCATTAAAGACGGTTATATTTCAAGAACGGATAATCTGAAAAAATTAGATAATTTTATTATGAAGAACGCTGAATATCACCTCCCTGATCCGATGACATTTGACAGTCTTACTTTTACATTTATGCAATCTGCAAATGAATTTTATATCAGAAGTTTTAATATGAACGGCACCAAGTGCAGCTTTAATGCTTATGGTAAATATACTGAAAATGATGGACTTAACGTTCCAGTTAATCTTAATATTAATATAGATAATACTTATAAAAAAATACCTTTGTTAATTTTTGGCAATCTTAGGACTCCCTGCGTGAAAATAAATACAAAGAAAGAGTCTGAGCATATCTGTTTCCAGTAATTATTAATTAAAGAATTATAATATAAGCTTCTCTTAAAAAAACAATCACGCATTTATAAAAACAAATAGCCCCGGCATTAAGAACCGGGGCTTATTCGCAGGATGAAAACAGTATTATCTAAGATTGTTTCAAGTCAATCAATTCATAAATTTTAACAGGCAGCGCTTTACCTTTTACCCTGATAAGATCAAGCTCTCTGGCTATTACATCATCTTTCACGTATTGATATGTAAATTCACTTATTATTATATTTGTACCGTAAAATTTATTTGTACCTTCAAGTCTTGAGCCGAGATTTACATTATCCCCCATAAGTGTATAATCCATTCTTGAAGAGGAACCCATGTTTCCTACTACCATGTCGCCGGTATTAATCCCTATACCGATATCGAGAATAGGCTTTCCCTCTTTCTCCCATTTGTGATTCATCACCTTTAGTGCTTCCATCATCTCAAGAGCGGCTCTACAGGCTTTCAGGGAATGATCTGACATTTCAATTGGTGCACCCCAGAAAGCCATGATAGCGTCACCGATATATTTATCAAGAGTGCCGTCTGTGTTTATAACTATATCTGTCATCCCCTGAAGATAAATATTGAGATGTTCAACTAATTCTTCAGGAGTGAGTTTTTCCGAGATAGATGTAAATCCGCGAATATCAGAAAAAAGAACTGTAAGTATTTTTTTATCTCCTCCAAGTTTTATTTTGCTCGGATCTCTGAGGAGTTCATCAACTACAGATTTTGAAACGAATTTAGAAAATGTCTGCCTTATATATTTTTTCTCCTGCTGTTCATTAACCACCCTGTATGTTACCAGCATTGAATATGTCAGTGCAGTCTGTATCAGCGGAGTGGACATTGAAGTAATGATACTGGACATATCAAAAAGGAGATATGAACCGACAGCGTATGATATAATAAAAACTGAAGTAACAACAAGAGACATTACAATTGATAATTTCGGAACTATCAATCCGAGAAAAATAGCTATAACAAGCATAATAATAATGTTCTGAAAATCAGTGAGTTTGTAAAGAAAATCCTGGTTAAGAATTGTATTAAGCGCATTTGCATGGTGTTCAATACCGAATGTTGCCCCGTATGGAGATTTTTTTTCATCTGTTGCAATACCGGTTGCTGAATACGCCGCTATAAGCAGAATTTTATCTTTAACGGAAGTATTACCTTCCATAGTACCCTCATTAGCAAAGAGATAGTAAGGGTAGTGCTGAAAACTCCCCGATCCCCCTATAAAATTCACATCCATAAACCCATATTCATCAATGGGGATGGATATCTCTCTGCTGCTATTCGGCCTGGCCATTTTTTCAGCAGGAAGATTCTTAAGTTTGATATAATGACCCATTTTAACTTCAACATCAGATTGTGTAATACCAAAGTAATGCATAACTATTACAAGGTCTATATTGGGATAGTACCACCCGTTATATTTAACGATAAGCGGGACAGTCCTGTTAATGCCGTCACGTCCTGGGAAAACATTAGCGAAACCAAGACCTTTAGAAGCTTTAATCAGGTCCGGGGTAGGGGGAGTAACTTCTTCAACAAGCTGCTCCAGTTTGTCAGCAGGGTCTATGGGGAAACGAACCTGATTTAATAGTTTTATTCTTTCATCAATATCATTATAAGCGACATCAACTTCTTTTGTTTCAAACGGGTAGTCAAGAAAACCGACTTTAAGCTGCTTCAGAGATTCCGCGAGCTCCATTTCGCCATCCTTTTTATCAAGAAACATTATATCGTAAAGAATAGCAAGTGGATTACCTGTAGCGAGGTACCTGGTTACGCGCGCATGAATTTCCCATGGAAAAGGCCATTGAATCCCCTGATCGGAAAATTCGCGAATAGAACCTTCGTCAATTCCTATAATAATTATATCTTTTCTTGCCCGGGGGTTGATTTTATTCATCCTTACACCTTCTTCAAGTTTAACGGAAGCTTGAGAAGGGTCCCTGAGATAAAATCTGAAATCTATAGATCCCCATTCCAGTCCTGATAGAATTGTTGTCTGAGTAAACAGGACTGTAATAATCAGGAAGACGAAAAATGAAATAAAAAGTCCTACAAGTTTTTCAGGAAGTTTAAAAATCAGAAAAAGGAATAGCAGTCCAATGGGGCCGGTAAAAAGGCCAATAAGAAAAAACAGCCAGATACTTTTGTCGAGCTTTTTAGCAATTACTTTACCTGTAAATGCAGAGCCCAGAAGAATAGCCAATACAAGAGCAATTTTTGCTGAAAGAATCAGTATTCCGTTCATTATTTTATCCGTTAATATTTTTAATATTAAAATAATTGTCAGGAAAAAGTGAATAGTCAAGATTTTTTTAAATTTGCCTGATAATGATGCACTCTGTAAATTGAATAAATATGATTGACAAATGACGCTGATTTTCAGTTTTTATAAATACTTCAGGTTTGATACCGAATCTTCAGCTTAAACATGATACACACACGAGGTTAATCAATTGAACATAAAGGAACATCTATATAATCTAATAGACGAAGCCCTTAAAGAAGCTGTCTCGTCAGGAGACCTTCCGGAAGCGGAATACCCCGCAATAAAAATCGAATATCCGAAAGATGCAAAATTCGGTGATTATTCTACCCCTATAGCTCTTGAATCAGCAAAACTTATAAAGCGTTCTCCTCTTGAAATCGGAGAAATACTTAAAAAATACCTTTTAAAGAATGATGATCTGATTAGTGAAATTGAAATTGCAAAACCCGGCTTTATAAATATTTTTATTTCATTGAATTATTTGAAAAAAATGACTCTTCATATAATAAACATCGGTGATGAGTATGGAAAAAGAAAGAAAAACGATCCTCTGAAATACAACATAGAATTTGTTTCAGCGAATCCAACCGGCCCGTTAAATGTGGTTTCCGCCCGGGCAGCGGCTATTGGTGATACTATCTCCAATCTTATGGAGGCTAATGGCGATTTTGTTGATCGGGAGTTTTATGTTAATGATTTTGGAAATCAGGTTAATCTTCTGGGGCAATCGGTATTGTCAAGAATCCGGGAGATTAAGGGGGAGGAGACAGTATTTCCTGATGACGGGTATCATGGTGAATATATCAGGGATATTGCTGCCTGGATTATTGAGAATCATAAAGGCGAGCTTGACAGTTTGTCGGTTGAGGATGATAAAATAAATTTCTGTTCAAAGAAAGCCGTCGAATATAACGTTTCAGGTCAGCAGCGGGATCTCTCTTCTTTTAATGTAAATTTCAGAACATGGTTCAGGGAGAGCACACTTCATGAGAAAGGTGAAGTTGATAGAGCTTTTGAAAAGCTTGAAAAAGGCAAATTTATTTATACAGATAATGATAATAAAAAAATATTCAGATCTACAGATTTCGGAGATGATAAAGACAGGGTAGTGATTCGTGACGACGGCAGACCTACATATCTTATGGCGGATATATCCTATCATTATGATAAGATAATGCGCGGCTATGACAGGATAATTGATATTTGGGGCCCTGATCATCATGGGTATATTGCCAGGTTATCGGGAGCTGTTCAGGCTTTAGGTTTTGATAAAGAGAAATTCAGGGTATTGATTTCCCAGCAGGTTAATCTCATTATGGATGGGGAATCTGTGAAAATGTCTAAAAGACTTGGTAATTTTTCAACCATGAGAGAGCTTATTGATGAAATCGGAGTGGATGTTTCAAGGTATTTCTTTATAATGAGATCTCTTGACAGTCATCTGGATTTTGATCTTTCTTTGGCGAAGAAAAACAGTTCGGAGAATCCAGTCTTTTATCTTCAGTATGCTCATGCAAGGATTTGTTCCATTTTTCGTGAGGCTGAGAAGCGCGATATTAAGTATAATCTTTCAGATTTTAACATCGAGTTCCTTTCAAATAAAGAGGGAGTTACTTTGATGAAACAGATGGCTAAATTTCCTGAAGAGGTAATAGATGCCGCAGAAAGTTTTGAACCTCATAAAATTGCGACCTACCTGATGAGACTGGCCCAGTCATATCACCGCTATTACACCGAACATAGAATACTGTCAGATAATTTTGAAAACACTAATGCGGCTCTTGCATTATGCAGGGCCATTGTTATTGTTATGAAAAACGGTCTTAAAATTCTTGGAGTATCAGCGCCTGAAGTTATGTAATGCCATGATAAAAACTGTAATAATAACAACAGGTGATGAGCTTCTGCATGGTACCACAATTGATACCAATAGTGCTTTTATCAGCTGGCATCTTCTGGGAACAGATTTAGTCGTATTAAAACATATAACGGTTGGAGATCAAATCGAATCAATAACCGCAGAAATAATTGAATCATTTTCTTACGCTGATCTGCTTATAATCACAGGAGGTCTTGGCCCTACGGATGATGATAACACTGTTGAAGCTGTCAGTAGGATTTTTAACCGCAGTATTATTACTGATAGCAATGCAGATATAAAAATGACTGATTATTTCCGGTCTATGAAAATCCGCATAAATGAAAATGACTCTAAGATGACAACTGTTCCCTCCGGTTCTATAGTTTTAAACAATAATAGGGGACTTGCGCCGGGGTTTATAATCGAAGATAATAATAAAACTCTTATCTCGCTCCCCGGGGTACCTGCTGAAACTGAAAAGATTTTTATCGAAGAAGTTCTCCCTTATCTGGAGAGCAGGTATAATTATAGTACAGGTAACAGGCTCCTTATGAAATTAACTGGAATCAGGGAGTCGGATATTAATTCAAAAATAAACAATCTGGCTCTTGGAGAAAAAATTAGCTGGGGGATTTCTGCTAAATCCGGGGTTTGCGATCTTTGTTTTATTTCTTCAGATTCAGGTTTTTCTGATAAAGAACAATTATTAAGCATGTTAAATAATGAATTCAATAGTTATTTAATAGGTCCCGGATTCAACTCGCCGGAAGATGAACTTGTGAATCTCCTGAAACAAAAACATTTAACCATTTCAACTGCTGAATCATGTACGGGCGGTCTTATAGGTAAAAGGTTTACAGATATTGCAGGTTCTTCTGAAGTTTTTACCGGTTCAATAATAGCGTATAGTAACTCCATTAAAACTGATGTGCTCGGTGTAAAAGAGAGCACCCTGAAAAAAAATGGTGCAGTTAGTGAGGAGACTGCAGTGGAAATGGTTAAGGGGGTATGCAGACTCTATAAAACCGATATAGGAATTTCTGTTACCGGGATTGCCGGACCGGGCGGAGGTACTGAAGAAAAGCCTGTCGGAACTGTCTGTTTCGGTTTTTATCTCAATAATAAAATAATTGCAAAAAAAAAGTTTTTCAGCGGAGACAGGGAGCGTATACGCACTTTTTCAAGTCTTTATGCTATAAATTATATAAGAAAATATTTAATTGGAATTTAAAAATTATAAGATTTATTATATTATCAATTCAAAACAGAATTTAAAAAATATTACTTAAAATTCATCTATATTATTCTTTACAAACATAAATATTTATTTAAAATTTCGATGTTTTACATTCTTATTCAACTCTTACAATAACACAATTGAAGTTTGTGTTAATGTGGAAAATCACACATTACGTTCATGATTAAAAGCATATTAGATTAACTGATCAATGCGAATAAAATATTCTTATGAAAATCGCGGATATTGTATAAATGAGAAAACCAATTGTTTTGATTATAGTTTTAATTTTATTCAGTATATTGCAGCTTCACGCTGCATTTGAATCAAAAGTAATATATAATCAGGGGATTGAAGCCTTCAAAGCCTCTAATTTTTCGTCAGCTGAACTTCTTTTCAGAAAGACTCTTGAAAACAATGATGATTACAGGGATAGAGCCTGGTTTTATTTAGCAAGGACAATCTATCAACAGGGGAAATATAAAGCGGCAATATTTGAATTTAACAGCTTTTTGACAAAATGCCGGACTGAAAACCTGAGGATAGAATCAAGGTTCTGGATGGCTGAATCGTATTTTTTTCTTAATGATATTTTAAAATCAATAGAAGAATATAACAGGTACCTTGAAAAAAGTGATGATCCTGCATTGATAATGATTGCAAGAGACAGGATTGCTACAATATATTTTAACCAGCAGAGGTATGATGAAGCGGTAATAGAATGGGAGCAATCTATCAAAAACAGTGCAGATATGGATCAGAATGCCCGTATAGTTATTAAAATTGGAAGAGCTCTGTTTAAAAACGGACAGTATGAAAAATCCCTTGAAAGACTTTTACCTTTACTGAGTGCAAGGATAAATTCACATAATAAAGCTGAAATTAGACTTCTTGTGGGCCGTCTTTATCAATTACTTGATGATCACAAAAAAGCAATGACTTCTTTAAATGCAATACCTAAAGAACTTACCGAAATGTATCCATTTTATGATGTGTATTATTTCAGAGCTCTTTCTTATCTGAGCCTTGAACGAACAGCCTCTGCGAGATCAGAACTTGAATTATTCCAGGTTATTGGGAAAAAGTCTGAGTTTTATACCCAGGGTATGTTCGAATTAGGTAGAATAATGCTTTCCAGCGGGAAGACAGAATCCGGGATTGAGATTCTTCATGATATTTGGGATACGTCATCTGATAGTGAGATGTCTTTAAAAAGTGCGATACTTATTGCTGAGTATTATACTGATAATAATCCTGATAAGGCAATTAACTATATTAAAAAATATATTAAATACCCAGATGATGAGTATAATAAAAAAATACTACTGATGCTAGTCAGGGCTTATATTAAAACAGAACAATACGATAATGCTGAATCTATGATCAATATGTTTTCAGAAAAATATCCTTACGATCAGAATATAGATGAAATTAATTTTTCAAAAGGAATTGTTCTGCTTCAAAGAGGAGAACTTGATAATGCGCTCAGTATATTTAATAATATTAAAAAAGATAATCCATTTTCAAAGTTTATAAACGATACTGATTATTACATGGCGCTGGTCAGTTATAAAAAAGGTAAAACCAATGAAGCAATTGATTACCTGATTCAGTATACTGCCAAAAAAGGTGTGAACAAACTATTCGATGCCCATTATCTTCTTGCTGATATATATATATCTTCCGGTGAATTAAAAAAGGCGGAGAGGGAAGTTGTAATACTTGTTAATACTTATACAAAGTATACAAATGTTGATCGCGTTTTATTTACCCTCGCCAAAAATCTGTATGAAAATAAGATTAAATCAGCACAGAATTATTTTAATCTTCTTCAAAACAGATATCCCGATTCAGTTTATTCTTCAATGATTAACCTATTGTACGGCAACAGTTTCTTTTCTTCAGGGAATTATGAGAAAGCTATATTGAACTATGAAAAATACTTAAATAGTAATGCTGCTGAAAGCAGAGGATTGGCATTTTATAATCTTTTGCAGTCTAATTATCGTTTGAAAAAATATAACAGGGTAATTGAAATAATCAGTAGTATAAAAATACCCGTTCTTGATGAAGAACAATGGAAAGAGATACCTCTATTGCAGGCCAGAAGTTATTATAACCTCAAAAATTATGAGCAGGTATATAATCTTTTAAAGTGGGAAAAATTTTTACATTATTCAAATGAAGATATCAGGATGCTTGTTGACAGTACAATAAGAGCAGGAGATATCCGGACTGCAACAGGTATGATTGAACAACTTAGTGATAAAGAAAGCCTTCATCGGGAAATGCAGCTTCTCCTCGCTGTTTATTACGAGCAGAACAGCAATTATGATGAAGCTAAAAATATCTACAACCTGATATTGGTTTCTGGTGCTGAAGAACCGGTTAAAGAAAAAGCAAGAATATCATTATCTGAAATATTTATCAAAGAAGGTAATTATGAATTATCAATAAACTTGCTTAATCAGGTTGAATTAAAAGAAAATATTGCAGAACGGGACTGCTTAATAATTATAAATCAATTTTACAGCGGGAAAGAGAAAAGGGGAGCAGAAATAACTGATTCGAGATTAAAATTTATATTAGATAACAGATTTACCGAGAAGGTGCTTCTACTTAATGTTGTTTATCATTATAAACAGAAAAATCTCAGTTCGTTTAATTCCTATGTAAAATATCTAAGGGTATATAAAGATAATCTTGATTATATAAATTATCTTTCAGGGAAATTATCTTTCGAAATAGGTGCGTATAAACAATCATACCTTAGTTTTTATAAATTAGTAAACAGTAATAATGAATACAGTACAGAAACAAATTATTACCTTGGTAAACTGACTCTTCTTTATTATAATAATAAAAGCAGTTCATTAAAGTATTATCAGAAAGTATTGACTGAGAAAAATCAGAAAAATGAATTTGTTCAAAAAAGTAAAATAGAATTGGCAATAATATATAATGAATTGAGAAATCACAAAGCATCTATCCAGTTATTAAATGAACTTATTGCTGAGAATGATAAAGGCCGTTTCAGGAATCAGGCAGAAAATCTTCTCGAAATAATCCCTGTCAAATAACCGTTTAATTATTAACTCAATGAATGATTCATCACAATATAAAATTAATGTACCTGAGAACTTCAGATATAATGATGATCATGTATGGATGGAGTATTCTGAAGACGGATTTATAAAATGCGGTCTTACTGAATTTCTTTGTGAAACAGCAGGAGAGATAATTGAAATTAATTTTATCCGGAATATTTTGAATATGGAAGTAAATTCAAATGACCCGATACTTTCTATTGAATCTTTAAATACCTTTATAACTATAAAGTCGCCGATCCCCGGGATTGTTGTAGAAATTAATCAGAACAGTATGGATACACCGGGTTTATTGAATACTGATCCGTATGGTGAAGGCTGGCTTTTTGTAATAAGTTCTGATAATGTTTCTGATTTTGAACTGCAGATGCATCATGATGAATATGAATATCTTGTAATGAAAGAAAAAGAGGATATGGAGTTAATATAACAATAACTTCCGATAAGATATATTATGTCTCATTAGAAAATTAATATATAAACAGTTGGTCTTTACAAAAATACTGTTATTTCCTGCTGATTAAAGAAACTGTGTAAACTGCTATCCCTTCACCCCTGCCTGTAAAGCCGAGTTTTTCGGTAGTTTTACCTTTTATTCCGATTGCTTCAGGTTGGACTTCATTTTTCATTGCTTTAGATAATGCTTGCTTCATCAATTGTGTGTATGGAGCTATTTTTGGTGTATCACATATAATAACTGAATCTATATTGATAATTCTGTAACCTGCATCTGTAAATTTTTCATATACTTTTTCGAGAAGTATAATACTGCTGATATTCTTATAAGCAGGATCTGTATCCGGGAAGAGTTTGCCAATATCGCCAAGATTTGACGGACTTAATAACGAATCAATTATTGCATGCGTAAGTACATCCGCATCTGAATGTCCCGCAAGACCTTCAGGGTGAGGTATCTTTACGCCGCCAATAATCAGATCTCTACCCTGTTCAAATGCATGAACATCAAATCCGTTCCCTATTCTTAAGTCAGTCATATTAGAGATTAAATACGTCAGAAAGTGAGCTTAATTTCAGAACATTCAGAACTTTGGAACTGACCTTTTCAATAATAAGTTCTTTATTTTTTTTCTTCTGAAGTTTAAGAAGACTTATCAGAACTCCTACTCCCGAAGAATCAATATAATCAACATCGGAAAGGTCTATCTCTATATCTTTATCCGTATTCTGGCCGATTTCAAAAAGTTTCTGTTTGAAAACTTTTATAGACATCATTTCGATGTCGCCAACGACTTTAATCATTACTGATTTTTCTTTTTCCTGTATATCAATGTCCATTTTTATACCACTTTTATATTTAACAAAAATATAATAACAAATAATCCGGAGAAGTCAATTTTTTTTTCTTATTATATAAAATTGTTAGCTGAAGTCAATATCAATAAGTTTCAATCTGGGATATTTTCTGTTCATGTAGATATTATTTTCAAGATTAAAAATAATATCTACATGAGCTTTTTTTTGGGCATAAAGCTGCATTTTATCTCTTATGTTCCAGCCTATAACATGAAGACCATTTGATAAAATGTATTTCCCATGGTTACCATTGCTTCCGAATTGAGAAAATGCTTCAATTGCAATATTTTTCGCAATAAAAACAGGTTCTTCGTTATTTTTACCAAAGGGTTCAAGTTGTGATAATTTATCAATAAGAGTTGAGTTTATTTCATTAATATCGATGAATGTATCAATCGTAATATTCTCATCGGGCTCATAGATGTCATCAATAGCATTATTGATCGCATCAATAATTTCCGGCATTCTGTCCTTTCTCGCTGTGAATCCAAAAGCTTGCGCGTGTCCGCCAATCCTTTCAAACATCTCTGACAAAGGTTCAACAAACTTAAAAAAGTTAAAATCATTATAACTTCTGCCTGAGCCTTTTACCATGCCGGCATCCGTTTCCTCAACAGCAACAATAACCGGTTTTTTTAATTCATCTGCAATTCTGCTCGCTATCAATCCTGCAAGACCACTGATTATATCATTTCCAAAATAATAAAAAAGTTTATATTTGCAGGATTCAGGTTCTGCTTCAATTTTTTCTTTGATATGTTCAGTAATTGATGCGACAATTTTCTTTCTCTCTCTGTTGAGTTTTTCAATCTCTTTAATAATCAATGTTGTTTTTTCTGCATCAGTATTAAGAAAAAAATCAACAGTAAGTGCTGTTTCGCCAAATCTTCCTGGTGTATTTAACAACGGTGCGATGTCCCATGTTATATTTTTTGCTGTAGGTTCTGCAACATTTAATAAGTTTTGAATGCCGTTATGGCCTTTTTTATTTTTAAAAACTTCAAGACCATACTTGATGATATTTCTGTTCTCTCCATTAAGAGGCATTATATCTGCGATGGTACCAACTGCTGCCAAAGCAGTATAAAGCTGCATTCGTTCAATCAGCTTTTTTGAACTTCTAATTTGTAATTCAAGAAATAGTTTGATTAATAATTGTTCATCATCATAATAACTTCTTTGCAATTTAAATTTTTTAATAGTATCATTCATCATTTCATGCTGATTTTTATAATTCATACCTGTGATTGTGTTGGATATATTAAGGATTGTATTAATTTTTGTTTTTATATTATTAATATCTAATACTTTGTTTATTATTTCAGATGCAGCATCAGTACAAATAATAGTATTTTCATTTGAGAAAATGCTTGTTATAAAAGTATTGCAATCATTAATGTTTGTTATTAATCGATCAGTAATTATACCATTAATGATTGAATGAAATACAATAGTATTATTAAAAGAATCTATAAGAATAAATTTTTTCTGATATGCGGCAGTGAAACTGAATAATAACGCATGTGCAAGTTTTAATGCAACCCCTACTCCTGCAAGATTTTTATATGGATATTTACAATCCGGCATTTTAGGATTAATTATTATTGCATCAGGATAAATGTCGTCCGGTTCATGATGATCTGTTATTATTGTTTCGATTCCTTTAGAAGCGGCATACCTGATTTCCTGAATATCACGTATTCCTGAATCGACTGTAATAAGCAGAGATATACCTGATGCTGTGAACTCGTCAATTATGTCGCATGTCAGCCCGTAACCTTCTTTATTTTGGGGGTATCTGATAAAAGGTGTTATTCCGCATTTAGATAGAAGATCGTACAAAATTGTGAGTGATGTAATCCCGTCGAGATCTGAATCAGCAAAAATTGCTACCTTTTCTTTTTTATCGAGAGCGTTCCGGATCCTTGCAACAGCTTCCGGTATTCCATTCATGAGGAATGGACTGTGAAAATTGTTTAATTCAGGCTGGAGAAAGGCGATTAATTCTTCTTTTCCGGTTATGCCCCGGGAATAAAGTATTGAGCCGATTATTTTATCAATACCGGAACTTTCAAAAAATTTACAGGTTGCATCATCAGGGGGATCGCTTACAAGCCAGTTACTTTTCATTGATTACTTGGATTTTTCTGAGCCTTTTCTGGCAAGGAACTCAGCTTTATCATTCTGGCTTCTTGTGATCTGTTCAAGTTTGAAATTAGGAATTTTTGTTTTAAGTGAATTTATTTCATCAATAAATTTTCTGAAATCAATATTTATATCTTTAGTTTTACCGCTATATTGCCTGATAATAAGTTCAGAATCTGTCCTGATTTTTACTTCACTTGCCTGAAAATATAGTGCAAGCTTTATAGCTCTTATGAGTGCAACATATTCAGCAGCAAGTTTTGTGCGCATCCCCACGTAATCAGAAACTTTGCCAATTTGTCTATTCTGTTGATCAAAGATTACAATTCCGATACCTGCATGAGCGGGATCAGATTCTGATTCTCCTGCGATATATAAAACTATTGGAGTATTTACAGGTATAGCTGAAAGTTCAGCTCCATTAAGAATCTCTCTTATATATGAATCATCATAATTTTGTGTAGATGATTTGTTCTCTTTTTTCTTTTTTATAATTATTTTTCTTTTTGATAAAGCTTTTTCGTGCCTTGAAAGAAGTTCCCTGGCTTCATTGATAAGGCTTGTAACATCGGAGACTTCGCAGTCAGCGAGTTCAGCTATTTTTTCAAGGCTTTTCCCTTCGGAAACAAGTTGAAGTAATCGATCTATGCTAAGAAGCATTCATATCCTCTCTATTTCATTTCAATAAATAAATCTTCCGCAATTTGTACATGTATTAAGAGACTCTCTTTTCAGGGTTGAAACAGCTAATGCAGATGGAATCTGAAAATTACAACGGCTGCATATTTCTCCATTAAGCTTTGCTATTGCAATTCCATCTTTTGAATTAATAAGTTTTGAAAATCTTACTTTTATTGATGGAGAAAGATTATTTAAAAGTTCATTAAATTTTACTTTATTTTTCTCAACTTCAATTTGACAATTTTCAATTTTTAATTTGAGAGAGTTTATATCTGAATCTGTCTGTAGTATGGTTGTTTCTAAATCAATCCTTAATTCTTTAATTTCAGTTTCTAATTTTTCGATTTTATCCATCAGATCAAGCACGATACTTTCAATAGAATCTTTTTCATCTTTTAATAATTTCAATTCATTATTTTGCGCTTCAAGTTCCCGTTCGGATTTGATTATATTTTTTCTTTCTTCAATTTTTATAATTTTTGCATCAATTTCTTCAAGTTTAAGTTCTGATTGCCTGGATTCAAGTGTTAAGTTTTTGAATGACAAATCTTTTTTGTTGAGCATGTTTTTCAAATCAATAAGTCGTTTTTCCCACAACTGAATGGATTTTTTATATCTTTCAATTTCAGATTCCTTCTGCATTACTATATCCCAGTAGTGCTGGAGTTCGATCATGGTATTAATTTCATTATTCATTTTCAGTAAACTTTAAACGGATTTTTTTCAATTTCTGATACAATTATTTCACTTTTAATATCACCTACAGTGATAATATCAATAACACTTTCAGCAAGCAACTTTTTAAAAATATTTTCGGTCCCGAAATGACCTGCATCGATTATAAATACGTTATTATCTATAGCATATTTTGCACTATGATATCCAACATCACCGGTAACTATGCAGTCAGGATTTGTTAAGCTTATTACCTTTTCGATTGAACTTCCACCTGCCCCATTTATAAATGCAATTGAATCTATATTTTGTGAAATATCACCTGAATATATAAGATAATCAAGATTCAGTTTTTCTTTAATTCTGCTTATCACTTCTTGAGAAGATAAAGTCGTATTGAGTTTAACTAATGTTCCATATCCGATTTCTTTTCCATCGAGTAGACCTTTTTTTAACAATAGTTCTCCTCCGGGAAATCCTGCGGACTCAGAGAGATACGAAAACATTATTTTATCAAAATTAGTATGTAAAGAGAATAAAGAAATTCTTTCATCAATAAGTTTTATAATTGCCTTTGATCTTGAATCGTAATTGTTAATACTTTTTAAGGATCTGAATATCATCGGATGATGTGATATTATTAAGTTACAATTATTTTTCAACGCATCATCTATTGTTTTTTCTTCAGCATCAAGACAGATATAAATATTTTTTACTTCTTCATCATGGAAAATAACCTGTGGCCCGGTATTGTCATATTCCTCTTGTATCCATGAAGGAAAACGTTCTTCGAGATTTTTTAATATATCCTTAATTTCCATTTATATATTTTCCTCCTTCATAGAATAAACATCGCATCACCGTAAGAGAAAAACCTGTATTCCATCATCACCGCTTCATGATATGCTTTCATAATAAGATCATATCCGGCAAAAGCAGAAACAAGCATGAGAAGTGTTGAGTACGGGGTATGCAGATTTGTTATAAGAGCATTTATTGATTTTACGCTGTATGGCGGATAAATGAAGATATTCGTGCTGCCTGAACCGGGATGATTTAAACCATTATGGAATGTGCTTTCAAGAACACGAAGAGATGTTGTTCCAACAGCAATTATCCTGCGTCCTTCAGTTCTGGCTTTATTGATTGTCTGAGCTGTACCAGAATCAAGCATATAGTTTTCACTATGCATCTTGTGCTTATGGAGGTCATTATCCCTTACCGGGCTGAATGTGCCCCATGAAACAAACAATGTTGTGTAGGCAGTCTGAATCTCTTTATTTTTTAATTCATTTATTATCTGTTCTGTAAAATGCAGCCCTGCGGTAGGTGCAGCAACTGCACCGCTTATCGAAGCATATACAGTCTGATATCTTTCAGCATCAGACAATGTACTCTCTCTTTTAATGTATGGTGGTAAAGGGACTTCTCCAATTGTTTTTAAAATATCATCCGTTAGAGGAGCTGAAGTATTAATAATCAGGTATTCATTTTCTCTTCCGGTTACAGTGAAAGATAAATTCAAATTTTTTTCAGGATAAATCTTTTCTCCGTTTTTCAGTCTTTTTGTACGGTTGCATATAACAAACCAGTTAAGGTCATCAATTTTTTGTGCAAGTACAATTTCTATTTTACCCCCGGTTTCTCTTTTGCAGAAAATTCTTGCGTGAATAACTTTAGCATTATTAAATACGAGTAAATCCCCGGGATGAAGGTATTCTGAAATTTTGCTGAAGACAGAATGCCTGAAACTTCCATCATGGCGGTTCAGTATAAATAAACGTGAAGAATCACGCTTATTTGAAGGTGTTTGTGCTATTAATTTGTCCGGAAGATCATAATAAAAATCCTCCAGTGAATATTCCGTTTTTTCATCTTTCATTAATTAACAAGATTGCCGGAACTCCTTTTCTGTGCAAGATAATTATTATTTATTTTTGTGAGTTTTATATCTTTGTAATAATAACTTAGAATCTGTTTATAATTGAATCCTTTTTCTCCCCGGCCTTTTGCTCCCCATTGACACATACCTACACCGTGCCCCCACCCCTTTCCGTAAATATGAAAAGAACCTTTATTCTGTTTGGCGGTAAAAAATGTACTTTTTAATTTCGATGGGTTCATCATGAGTCTGAATTGATTTCCCGTAAGATCCAGCTTGCCATTAGAATGAACAATCTGGACTTGCACTACTCTGCCGTTATATTTTTTAAACGAAATTTTTCTGATTTTTCCAATACGCTGATATTTTTTTGTTAATGCTTTTTCAATTTCTATAATAGATATTTCTGTTGTCCATTCAAAATGCGGTGATTCTTTGCTGTAAGTGCATATGACACTGGTAAGATACGGAAGATCCTCTCCATTCCAGACATATTTATCGTCTGAAGTTTTTCCTCCGCTGGTTGAATGAAAATAGGCAAGAATCGGCACGTGATTATATGTCATTATTATGCCGGCTGTATCTCTGACTGCTTTGGTTGAAGAGTCTTTTTCTGCGGCAATACCTTTATAAACCTGGAAATTAGTTGTTGCATCGAGATCGTAGATACTTTTAGTATCATTATTTTTAGTAAGATGATAATAAGTGTACGTACGTGCAGCTATAGCCTGTGATTTTAAAGCTTCCATATTCCATGATGCCGGCATCTCTGAAGGAACTACGCTTGCGAGATATTCTTCTATATTAACTATGTTTATTATGTATACTTTTCCAAGAACATTATGAATTTCAATTTTCCCTCTATAACCTGAATCATTGATAAAGACGGGATTAACCCCGGTTTCAATAACAAATACTTTTTTTATTTTATCCGGGTGAAACGTTAAACTTCCCTTTTGAATTTCGTAAATTATTCTTCCTGAATTTTTATCGACAACTTTTATACCTGAAGGTGAACTTACTTTAAAGGAATCAGTTTCTTTTTTTATCAGGACACGAACATAATTATTATCCTGCCCTGTACTCCTCATTTTAGTTCTGAGATATTTTTCAGATGGAGTACAGGAGGTAAAAAAAGCTAAATAAAATGAAGTGATAATGAAAAGAATAAAATATAGATTTTTCATATAAATGATTAACATTATCCTTTTGGATGATAACTTTTATGTAATTTTTGGAGATGTTTTTTAGCCATGTGAGTATAAACCTGTGTTGTTGAAATATCCATATGGCCAAGTAGTTCCTGGACAGATCTTAAATCAGCTCCATTCTCTATAAGATGAGTTGCAAAAGAATGTCTTAATGTATGAGGTGTTATATTTTTCTGAATTTCAGTTCTTGTAACATAATTTTTAAGGAGACGCCAAACTGACTTACGGTTTAATTGTGATCCTTTTTTACTGATAAACAGATATTCAGAGTCCCTGTTACTTATTATTACAGGTCTTGAATCCTGAATATATTTATTAATCAATCTGACCGCTTCTTTACCCATTGGAACCAATCGTTGTTTGTTACCTTTGCCTATAACATTAATAAAGTTATTTGTAAGATCCACATCTCCGATTGTTAAATCAACAGCTTCTGAAATTCTGAGGCCACTGGAATACAAAAGTTCAAATATTGTTTTATCTCTAAGCTCATAACAGTCTTCTTCAGAAATCGAGTTGAAAAGTTTATCGAGTTCATTAACTGTAAGATAATCAGGTAAAGTTTTTTCAACATGAGGAGTTTCAATTTTTTCAGTCGGATTTTGAATGTTTATATCGACATTATCAGATATAAAATTATAAAACTGCCTTATTGCTGCTAGTGATCTCGCGAGCGTCCTGGAAGAATTTTTTTTATTGTTTTTTTCATACTTTAAAAATTGCTGGATATCATCCTGAGTCGCATCCATTATATCTTTACTTTTAAGAGAAAGAAACTCACTGAATTTTTTTAAATCATAAGTATATGAATAAATTGAATTTTGAGAAAGACCTTTTTCCACCTGGAGAAATTTTTTAAACCTTTTTATAGCAACAACATCTTTCACCGGAGTTCTCCTGCTATGAATTTTTTTTCCCCGAACATGTCTATTTTTACCAGGTGAGACGAGAAGTAGATAACTTTTACATTTTTAATATCGGTAACACGGAATTATGTCTTAATATAAAATGTTTTTTTTCTAAAAAAAAGACATAATTTTTTGAAAATCCGGCTATTGGTAATTTCACATAACGAAGTGTTTGGTGATTAATGAGGGGGTTAAAGTTTCTTTTTTGTTCCTTTATTTTTGTTCATGGTCTTCTTCACCGGGGAATCATCAATGATAAGACCGTCTTTAAATAGAACTCTTCTATCGCTGTAGGCGGCAACATCAGATTCATGGGTAACCATTACTATTGATATTCCGAGTTCCTTATTTAAATTCGTGAAAAGGTTCATAATTTCTTCGGTATTTTTAGAATCAAGATTTCCTGTAGGCTCATCCGCCAGAAGAATCGCCGGGTCGTTGATCAGCGCTCTTGCAATGGCCACTCTCTGCTGCTCTCCTCCTGAAAGTTTGTTAGGGTGATGCATATAACGCCCGGAGAGACCAACCAGATCAAGCAGACCTCTCGCTTTTCGGTTCATGTCGTTCAGAGGAACTCCCCCTTTATACATTAAGGGCAACTCAACATTCTCTATTGCCGATGTCCGGGAAAGAAGATTGAAACCCTGAAATACAAAACCTATTTTTCTGTTCCGAATTTCCGCCTTCTGGTCACTATTAAGAGTGGAACCGTCAATTCCATCCAATATATAGGTTCCTGAAGTCGGAGTGTCAAGAAATCCGAGGATATTCATGAAAGTAGACTTTCCTGAACCTGATGCACCCATAATTGATACAAATTCACCCTCAGCAAAGTTGAACGAAACACCCTTGAGTGCCTTAACGCTGACCTCCTCACTCAGGAGATATATTTTTTCAAGATCCTTTATTTCAATTATTCTTTTTTTCATTTTGCCTGACGTTATAGAGAGTGTTGGATTATTTGGATTCCTGAATTTTAATCATTACTTCGTCTCCATCTTTAATCCCGTCAATAATCTCTGTATGCATATCGCCGGAAAGACCTGTTTTTACTTCTATTCTTTTATATGATTTTGCTGTGCCGATACCGGTTTTTTTCCATATATACTTTTTCCCGTTTTCAGGGGTACTGTCAGTTTCAGGAGATATAAGAAAAGCCTGATTGAGGACTCTCAGTACATTGTCTTTTTGATCGATAACTACTGTCGCAGTTGCTGTCATACCAGGCTTAAGAAGCAGCTCGTTGTTTTCGCAAACAACAAGAGCCTGGTAGGTTACAAGCCCTCCGGATTTAACCGGATTCATCCTCACCTGATTTATTATACCTTTAAATTTTTTATCGGGAAAGGCACTGACAGAAAAGATAACCTGCTGCCCTGTTTTAATATTGCCAATATCTGATTCATCAATACTTATTGTGAGGATCATTTTAGACAGACTCGGTGCGAGAAGAATAAGTGGAGTTGATATTCCTATCGGAGAATTTTTTTTAACATAAACCGCGATTACAATTCCGCTGATCGGGGAATGAATTCTTGTAAAATTTCTTTCCTGTACAGCCATATCATAATCAAGTTTAACCTGTTTATATTTATTCAGAACAGCATTGTATTCTATTTCAGCCTGTTCCATTGCTTTTTTGGAAATCAGGTTATCCTTGTATAGATTTTTTTTACCTTCCAGTTCGCGCTCAGCTGATTTAATTTCGAATTTAACTGTATCAACTGTCCCCTGTGCTTTCATTATTTTCTGTTCTACCGCTGAACCTTCAAGTTTAATAAGGAGAGCACCTTTTGAAACATTCTGATTAAAATCGGTATATATATTTTCAATAACGCCTGATGTTTTGCTCAGGATAAGAGAAGGATTCATTATATCGAGTTCACCCGTCACAGAGATCGTTTTTTTTACCTCGCCGGCAGCAGCCTTTTCATAAATAAAAATTTTATCACCACTGTTGCTGCATGATTTAAATATAAAAATGATGATAATCACTAATGCTGCAATAACAGCAATTGTGATTATTTTTAATCCCGGCTTTTGCATATTGAATTCTCTCCGCTTCCAACAATGTTTATTAATTTAGCAAGTGTTATAAAATAAGCGTATCTCGATTCCAGGTAACCGATCCTGGCTTTTATTACGCTTAGATCCGCATCCTGTAATTCCAGAAGCGAACCCCCTCCATTTTCATAACTTCTTTGAGCCAGTAATTGATGTCTTTGTGCATTTTTAATGATTAATTCAGATATTTCCATCTGTTTTTTTATCTCTTCAAGGCTTTTGAAATTGTCGCGTATCTGGTTTTTAGTATCTATAAGAACTTCTTTTTCTTTATATACGATTTTATTATAATCACTTAACGCGGAGTCAACTCTGGCTGAAATTTTTCCGCCGCTGTAAATGGGAATTGCTGCTCTTAATGCACCATGAAAAGCAGGACTCCAGTTGCTCCAGTCAAGATTATCCTGCATGTTATTCATTCCGTATAAACGTTTATTTTCATAACCCAGTCCGATTAAAAGATCAACTGTCGGATAATGGGCACCCATCTGCTCAGAGGCTTTAAGTCGTGCTATCTTTTTTTCAAGTTTTGAAATTCTGATTACCGGGCTATATACTTCTGATAACCTGTAAAGATTGTTCAATGAGCATAATGATTCAGGAATTACTGCAACATCAACAGGATTTATATTGAGGTTTTCAGTTTCCTCAAGTCCCATTGAATAATAAAGGCTCAGTTTCATTTTGCGTTCGTTATTTTTTGCTTTTTCAAGCTGAAGCTTTGAATCTGCAAGATCCACCTCTGCTTTACTCACATCAAGGACAGGTCTTGAGCCCTGCTCAAACAATTGTCTTGCGAGGTCGGCTTTGTTTTTGTATTTATTGTAAATTTCTTCCCTTATTATTAATGTATTTTTAGAAAGAAGATATCCATAATATGCATTCTTTACTTCAAATATAATTTTATTCTTAACCTGAAAATTTTTAATTTTTGCTATGTCAATATTAGTCCTGGCCTGGTCCTCAATAATATCTTTTCTGGAATCATATAAGTTATATGTTAAACTTAGACCGGCAAAGAGACCTATGTCTGTATCCTGCCCCGGAATTGAGAATCTCGAATCGGCAGATGAGTCAGATCTGGTGTATTCAACAGTTTTGATCTCACCATCAATTATAATGCTTTTTACTGATCGTGCTATTTTATAATCAGCAATGCTTTTTTTATTGTCTTCAATTGATAACAGAAAATCAGGATGATTCTGAAGTGCAATTTCAATGCATTCATCAATTGTGACAGACCTCTCATCTGCATAAACAACAGTACAGGAGAACCAGAGTATTAGTATTATAGTTATTTTTGATATTCTTATCATGAAAGAATTGTATTCCTGAATTAAAATAAAAGATAAAAATGATTATTAAAATTCTTAATGTATATTTAAACAGGATATTTTTAAATTCACAAACAATCTGTCAACACAATAAAGAAAAGTTTATTAATCAGTTAATATAAATTTATTATTTAAGTGCTAACAATAATAAATTTATATTTTATATTGTTTTTAATTGTGCCAATTTATTTGTATAATAATTAAATAATAAAAATTTTTAAATCAATTCAAAAAAAAGTTGACAGTTTATTCATATAAAAATATTTATTACCTCGTTGTGTTGCTGGCGTAGCTCAATCGGTAGAGCAGCTGATTTGTAATCAGCTTGTTGGGGGTTCAATTCCTCTCGCCAGCTAAAAAGGTGAGGTTCCCGAGCGGCCAAAGGGAACAGACTGTAAATCTGTCGTCTACGACTTCGAAGGTTCGAATCCTTCCCTCACCAATTTTAAGCCTTTTCAAATGATTATTTTATACTGATTATCTGCCATTAAATTCCGGCTTTCTTTTTTTGAAAACTGCATCAGTTCCTTCTATAAAATCATTACTTGCACCTCCGGCCATGATGCTGAGTCTTTCATTTTCCATCTGGCATTCCAGTTCGCGCAATAATGATCTATTGATTAATTGTTTACCCCGTGCAAATGCCAGTGTCGGCCCGGATGCAAGTTTTGCAGCAAGTTTATCTGTTTCTTCGATAAATGAATCCGCGGGGACTACCATGGAAATCATTCCTATTCTTAATGCTTCTTCAGCATTTACAGGTTTATCGAGAAGCAGCATCTCCATGGCTTTTGATAGACCGATTATTCTCGGAACGGTCAGTGTCCAGGCACCATCCGGACTCAGACCAACAGAGGTATATGCCTGAACAAATGTAGCTTTGTCTGAAGCTATGCGAAGATCGCATGCCATTGCTACACTCATTCCTACTCCCATGGCTGGTCCATTAACTGCTGCGATGACAGGCTTTGGCAGCTCGCGTATTGTACTTATGACTACAGCAAGTTTTTTGGGGACCTGCTGAAGCCATTTAGGTGCACCCATATCAAGCATTCCCTGTAAGTCGCCGCCCGCGCAGAATGCCTTTCCATTTCCGGTTAAAACAACTGCACGCACTGTTTCATCAAAGCAATCTTCAAAAGCCTCTTCGAGGTTTGCTGTTAATACGCTGCTTAGAGCATTAAGTGTTTTTGGCGAATTCATTGTGATTGTGCAAATCCCGTCTTTTTTTATCCATGTAACCAGTTTATCTTCCATTTTATCCCCCCATCTATTTGTCGGATACATAAAGTTATTTCATATCAGATACCGTATGTCTACCAATTTATAATAAAAAGAAATCAGAAATAATTATTATAGATACTTGTAATGTAAAGTAATGAATTACCCACCCCCTGCCTTCGACAGGGGTAATAGAGTATTGCCTGAAATTAATTAAGGAATAAATATTAAAAAGGAAATAAACTTATTGTTAAATAATTATGTATTG
The DNA here is from genome assembly GCA_036821145.1 of Spirochaetota bacterium. GTDB lineage: Bacteria > Spirochaetota > UBA4802 > UBA4802 > UBA5550 > UBA5550. Next base: position 89,690 of record DAISJZ010000001.1, on the reverse strand, counting down.
AAGTTGTAGTTGAATATCAAAAATTTGAAGTTGACAAGATCAGGCCTTTTTTTAATCTATCATACACAGTATAAATCTCTTTATACTATTCTACTACTTATCCCGGAAAGAATTTATGAAAAAAAGTGTTTTAAAGCTTGATAACTATGGAAAGGGTTTGCTTGTTAGTATTATTTCAAAGTCTATAAGCAATGATAAAGATCTTACACCTGACGATGTTGAAAAACTAAAAGAGATTAAAAAGCAGTTACAGGAATCTTAATGCTTGCATTTCTCGGATAAAAAATTTTCTGTCTTTCCCTTATTATTTAAACAAAATTTTTATATTATTTTCGATATGCCTGAATAAGCAAACCAGATTGCGAATCCAGTAAGTGCTGTAGCACAAATTCCTATTATGATTTTGTACATTGCGTCAGTCATAAACTGTTTTCCTTTTGCAATGCTGAATGATACAAAAGTATACCATGTCAGATCAGCTAAGATATGTCCTGTAAAAAAACAAAGTAATCCCTGTAAACCAAATGTCATTGAATAGGTAACATACCCCAAACCTATTGCTGCCCACCATATTACCCAGTAAGGATTAACAAGACTCATAATAAACCCGGCAACAACAGGATGTGCAAAATATAATCGGGTTGTTGCGGAATGTAATGTCATGGAAGGGAGAGATTTAAACATATCAATGGACATCCACAACATTACAGCTGCCCCTGAAAGGGCTATTATTATGAATGACCTGTCAGATTGAAGAAACGGCCCTACTCCAACAAGCAGTATAGTCACCATTATCGCTTCAAGAATTGCATGTCCGGCAATAAGCTGAGGTCCGGCCAGAATCCCCCTTCTTGCAGATTCACTTATTGTTACAGTGAGTAATGGTCCGGGCATTAATGCACCGGAAAAGGCTATTATAAATGAAGAGCCGAAAATCGCTATCAGATTAATCATGTTGATTCATAGGTTTAGTATTCAGTTTAAATATTCTGATTAGTTTTATTATGGTTTGTTTTTTTATCAAGTATAAATCTATAGAGTGTTTATGCAATACTATATTTTTAATTAAACTTAAATGTTTTTTAAAAATGTAACAGCCTTTTCTTCAGAATCGAATATATTAAACATATCTGTAATCTGAACTACTTCAAATATTTTTTTAACTGCATTGTTTATATTGCAAATTGCCATGCTTCTGTTATCTTCTTTAAGAATTTTCATCGTTGATACAATAATTCTTAAACCTGAACTGCTGATATAATCTACATCTTTCATATTAAACAGTAAATGACTTGTTAATTCAAAAGACATCAATTTGCTGATTTCCTGCTCAATCTCAGCGCATTGATGGACGTCAAGTCTACCTTTTAGATAAATTATAATAGCATTTCCATTCTTCCTGAAGTTGAATTCCATTTTATTCTCCTGAACAATTGACAAATGCCAATATGCCTGATACAGTAATATCAAAGTTATTATTATAATAATAATTAATTATTTTATTATTTTCCAGATTTAATAATATACTTTTAAATTTTTTGGAATTTAATAAAGTCACGAGAATCTATTATTGTTCTTCCGGATTGATAAACATTCAGTTCAGATAAAAAGGTGCAATTATAATCTTGACATAAACTGATTATCGAATTAGTTCATTTTATATGTTCACAGAAGATGAAATAAAAAGATATCAACGGCATTTTGATATAAACGGTTGGGGTGAAGATACACAGCTTCAATTGAAAAAATCTTCAGTATTTGTTGCCGGGGCCGGAGGCCTAGGCAGTGTTGTTCTTTATTATTTAGCTGCGGCCGGAGTCGGAAAAATATCTTTTTGTGATTCTGATACAGTTGATATCAGCAATCTTAACCGGCAGATATTATATGGAATAGATGATATCGGCAAAGATAAAGTTTCAGCAGCAAGCGCTAAGCTCTCCGCACTTAATAAAAATATTGAACTTATTCCTTTTAAAGGAGTAATAGATGAAGATTATTTTAAACAAATATCCGGATGTGACCTTATTATAGATTGTGTTGACAATTTTCAAACAAGACATATTTTAAATAGAATTTCTCTTGATAAGAAAATTCCGATGCTTCATGCAGGTGTGACAGAATATTACTGTCAGCTTACTCTTCTTAAGCCGGGAGAAACACCATGTCTTGGCTGCTTTATTCCGGAAGGGGTTCCCCTCTCAGGTAAAGGTATAATCGGTGCTATGGCCGGAATTGCAGGCTCTATAGAGGCGATGGAAGCTATTAAATTTCTTGCAGGAGTTGGTGAGAGCCTTGCAGGGAGACTCCTTTTTATTGATATGAAAAATCTTTCCTTTAATACAATGAATATTAAAAAGAACCCGGCATGTAAAATCTGTTCGGGAACAGGAGTTTGAGATGTTTAAAAAATCGAGGATTATTTTTGTTGCAGTTATTTTTCTACTTATTGTTTCAGGTTATTTCTATTTTAAATATTTTTTTACTTATGAACAGAAAAATATAACCCAGAGAAAAATTGAATCAATCACAGGCCAGAATCTCACTGTTACTATCTTCGGATTTGACGGACGGATTATTAAAAGGTGGACCGGTGTCAAAAAAATTACATCATTCCAGGATCAGAGGAATTATACCTTCTTTTATACCAAGGAAGGACGATATGTTCAGATTCCTGATTCAGTCTGGTATATAGCAGAAGAGGAATAGTTTGCTCGATATCCCTGTAACCGCATTAAAAGGTATCGGAAGCGTTAAAGCCGGAATACTTAAATCTGAAGCGGGGATAGAGACAATTGAAGATCTCCTCTATTATACACCCAGACGATATCTTGATCGTTCCAATGTTAAACGAATTGTTGATGTATTTCATGAAGAGGAGGTAACTGTTTCCGGAACAGTTATATCTTCTAAAACAGTAAGAGCAGGAAAAACGTTTCTCCAGGTTGACATAAGTGACGGAACCGATATTCTATCCGGTATTTTTTTCGGGGGATTATTTTTTTTTGAAAAGATTTTTCTTCCAGGCGAAAATGTAATATTTTCAGGCAAAATAAATATTAATCGCAGAAAACAGATTGTTCATCCTGAGTTTGATTTTTTTGATGGAGATTCGAATTCAATGCCGATTAATACCGGCCGCATAATACCACTTTACCGTTCTTCAATAAATCTGAAAAAAAACGGCTTTGATTCAAGGGGGTTCAGGAGAGTCATCAGTCACGCATTGAAAATATATTCTTCACATCTCACGGAATTTCTCGATTCAAGTTTATTACAAAAATATTCTCTTCCCGATATAAATCGTGCAATTTCAGGAATACATTTTCCTGAGTCTGCTGATCATGCTGAACAATCCCGCAAAAGGCTTGCGTTTAACGAAGTCTTTTCACTCCAGTATTTTCTGCTTTTAAATAAAAAAGTCATAAAATACAGGGAAACAAAAAAAGCTGCAAAGCCGGAACTAAATTTTGTAATAAATTTTATTAATACTCTTCCCTTTAAACTTACAGATGATCAGATGCGTGCAATTGAAGAAATTAAGTCGGACATCATTTCAGAGTCCCCTATGAACAGGCTTTTACAGGGTGATGTTGGAGCAGGTAAAACAATAGTAGCTCTTGGAACAGCTCTAATACATATTTCCATGAACCGGCAGGTGGCACTTATGGCTCCAACTGAAATTCTTGCAAAACAGCATTATGATAATGCTGTCAGGTTTCTTCCTGATGAGATTAAATGTGCGTTGCTTACAGGGTCCACTGCTGCTAAAGATAAAACTAAAATTTACAATGACCTTTCTGATGGTTCAATATCCCTTGTAATAGGAACACACGCACTGCTTCAGCCATCTGTTGTTTTTAAAAATCTTGGATATATAATTATAGATGAACAGCATCGTTTTGGAGTTGAGCAGAGAGGAGTTATGAGAACTAAAGGGGTATCCACCGATCTGCTTATTATGACAGCTACCCCGATACCGAGATCACTCTCTATGACACTTTATGGAGATATGGATGTATCGTATATTAAGCATAAACCCTCCGGCAGACTGCTTATTAAAACACTGGCTTTTACTGAAGAAAGGCTCCCCGGGGTTTACCGTTCAATTAAAAATTATCTTGAGCAGGGGCGCCAGGTCTATTATGTCCTTCCATTAATTGATGAGTCTGATAAAACTGACCTGAAATCGGCAACTGAAACATTTAACCATCTGAAGAAAGAAATATTTCCTGATAAAAAAATTGAGCTGATTCACAGCAAAATCTCAGAAAAAGATAAACAAAACATTATGACCCGGTTCAAGGATGGTGTTGTTGATATTCTTGTTTCTACAACAGTTATTGAAGTAGGAATTGATGTTCCTAATGCGTCTATTATGGTTATTGAACATGCTGAACGTTTCGGTCTTGCGCAGCTGCATCAGCTCAGGGGGCGGGTTGGACGCGGTTCACATCAGTCTTTTTGCATTCTTATTCACAAGCCCGACCTTTCTGATGATGCATCTGAGAGAATAAAAACCATGACAGAAACTGATGACGGTTTTCTCATTTCCGAGAAGGATCTTATGCTCCGGGGAAGCGGACAACTTGTGGGCACAAGGCAGCATGGCGCTAATGATTTTGAATTTACAGATATAACAAGAGATTATGACATTATTCTTTCAGCGCGAAAAGAGGCTGAATCGATTATTGACAGGATATCTCCGGAAAAAATAAAAACCGGAGTTGAAATAATTGAATCAGAAAACAGAGCGTTTGCCGGTCTCAGAACTAAACGGATTCTTCAGATACTTTCATAAATATAGTAGAACGCCTTAGAAGAGATTAAAAAAGCCCTTTTTTGAAGGGCTTTTTTAATTATCTATTTTTAAATTATGTTAATCTATAGCTTCTGCAGGTTCAACCGAATCATCAGAAACTTTATCAATTTTTGTTCCTTTATTAACTGCCAATGGAGGAAGAGTTTCACCGGCCATAAGCATCTTGATCTCCTCAGCATCAAGAGTCTCTCTTTCGATCAGATTTCGTGCAAGGGATTCAAACTTTTCGTTACCTTCAATCAGCTTTTTCTTTGCCTCTTCGAGACAATGACGTATAATACTGTTTACCTCTTCATCAATTATCTGAGCTGTTGCTTCACTGAAATCCTGATGCTGAGAGATTTCTCTTCCAAGAAAAATCTGTTCGTTTTTCTGACCGTAAGCTATGGGGCCAACCTTTTCACTCATCCCCCATTCTGTAACCATTTTTCTTGCTATGCCGGATGCTCTCGCTATATCGTTGCTTGAGCCTGTTGTAACTTCATTAAACTTCAGCTGCTCTGCCAGGTGTCCGCCGAAAAGAATCTGAATCTGATTAAGCCAATGCTGCTTTGAATGAAGATGTTTTTCTTCCACGGGAAGCTGCATGGTGAGGCCTAGAGCTCTCCCCCTCGGTATTATTGTTATTTTATGAATGGGGTCAGAACCTGTCATGAGTCCGATAATAGCATGCCCTGATTCATGGTAGGCAATTATTTCTTTTTCAGGATCAGTGATAAGCATGGATCTTCTCTCCGGTCCCATGAGTACTTTATCTTTTGCCTCTTCCATCTCCTGCATCCCGACACGTTTTTTATTCTTGCGGGCTGTGAGTAGAGCTGCTTCATTTACAAGATTTGCAAGGTCGGCACCGGTGAAACCGGGAGTTCCTCTTGCTATGACTTTAAGGTCCACTTCTCTTGAAAGAGGTATTTTTTTTGTATGAACTGCAAGTATTTTTTCACGTCCTTTAATATCCGGTGTATCAACTACAACCTGCCTGTCAAAACGTCCAGGTCTGAGAAGCGCGGGGTCGAGAACATCCGGCCTGTTTGTTGCAGCAATGATAATAACTCCTTCATTCGTTTCAAAACCGTCCATTTCAACAAGCAGCTGGTTTAGGGTCTGTTCACGTTCATCATGGCCTCCGCCAAGGCCTGCACCTCTCAAACGGCCTACTGCGTCAATCTCGTCTATGAATATAATACAGGGTGCACTTTTTTTACCCTGTTCAAAAAGGTCCCGTACCCGGGAAGCTCCGACTCCGACAAACATCTCAACAAAATCCGAACCGCTTATTGAGAAAAAAGGTACTCCTGCTTCGCCTGCAATTGCTCTTGCAAGCAGAGTTTTACCTGTTCCGGGAGGGCCCACAAGGAGCACCCCTGTGGGGATTTTAGCACCGATATTTATGAATTTTTTTGGCTCTTTAAGGAATTCAACTACTTCCCTGAGTTCCTCTTTAGCTTCATCAGCACCTGCTACATCATTGAAATTAACTTTGTTTTTTAGATCAGGATTAAGTCTTGCCTTGCTCTTCCCGAAAGCGAGAGCCTTGTTCCCTGCTCCCTGAATCTGTCTGAACATAAGAAACCATATAAACACAAAGAACAGCAGCCATGGAAGAAAATTAAGAAGTCCTTTAAGGAAAAGCTTGTCATCCTCATCAGAGCCCTCAACCGCTACTTTATTCTCCATAAGGCTTTTAATAAGTTCCGGATCATCATATGGTATCATTGTTATAAAATCAAATCCATCTCCACCGGAAACTGCACTACTCTTGCCTTCAGAGTTTTTATATTTTCCTGAGATTTTTTTATTGTTATCAATTCGTACTTTTGATATTTCGCCATTTTTAGCTTTTTCAATAAAAACACTGTAATCGAGTGTCACTTTATTGTTACCGGAATCGCTCATCCGGAAAATTGCCATAATTATAAGCCCCACAAGAAGAAAGAAGGCTATCTGTTTTGTTACTTTATTCATTTATTACTCCTGATGACTCTTTCACTTATCTGTTATATTAAAATCCGGTAAATCTGTAAAATAAAAGACAAACATATTTTTTGTACAATCATTGATCCAAAAGTTACATGAAACTCTATCCGGATAGGGACCAATAATGCCGGGAAGGTATGCAGCTATCTCACCATCTATAACAATAAGCGGTACACTTTTTTTTGTCCTCGTGTCAAGTTTCTTTTCTATCATCAATTCTTTAATTTTTTTTGTACCTTTCTCGAGTAAAATACGATCTCCATCTCTGCGGTTTCTCAATTGGATAGACCTGGTATTTTCGGGTATATTGATAAAGATAAACCTTTTATCTTCTTTCAACCTGGTAAAGTCTTCAAAACAGGAACGTCTGTAATTCAGATATCTATCAATTTCTGTAATCAGGATAGAAGCATTACTTTCATTATTTAAATTATATTCCCACTTCTCAGGCGGATTTATTATTTTCGTTTTATCGGTTATTTCAATACCGGTTTTTTTATCCCGGAATACCTTTTTTATAATGATATTATCTTTCTGATATAAAGGAAGATTGCTTTTGGGTGATTTGAATTTCCGGATTATTTCTTCAAAGATAACACTGTTGAGCCTGATGTTGTAATTAAAGAATAGTGTTCTTGAAAGCATATATTTTATAAATGGGATATTATCCTCCAATCCCTCAGTTATGATAAAATGACCTGAATCTGTCCCGGTAATACAGTTTTGATTGATTCTGTCTGATAAAAATGAAAGAAGGTTTTCATTCTCCTCCGCATGCCTGGAAAGCCTTGCTATATTTTCTGCGGCATCAGGGAATTTTTTTGTGATTGCGGGAAATATAATGTTTCTGATGTAGTTTCGCTTGTACTCATTATCAGAATTGGAAAGGTCTTCACGCCATTGTAAATTTCTATTTTTCAGATAGGAATATATTTCATCGGGATATATGTCCAGCAAAGGACGTATTATATTGCCTGTATTATAGCTTATTCCCCTGAGACCGAAAATTCCGGTGCCGGAAAAAATCCTCATGAGTAAAGTTTCGATGTTATCCTGGCTGTTATGTGCAGTTACTGCTTTGTTGAATCCCTCTGAATTCATTATATCATCAATCATTGCATATCGTACATCACGGGCATGCTCTTCAAATGATCTGCCGGGGATTTTGCATGTTTTAAAATTAAACCTCCTTTCATAAAAGGGAACTCCGCATTCGACAGCTTTATCCCTGACGAGTGACGCATCATTATCTGAATCGACTCCCCGCATCAGGTGATTAAGGTGAAATATTCCAATTTTTATCGGGACAGTTTCATTGTGTCTCAGGATTAGATCAAGCATTGCCATGGAATCTTTTCCTGCTGAAAGAGAAAGGAGGAGCTTGTCTCCCGGAAATATCAGGTTCCTGGTTTCTACTGTTTCCTTGAATTTGTTGTAGATATCGGTCATCAGTTCAATATCAGTTTTTCAGATGATATTTGTAAGTTTTTCTTCGAGGTCCTGCATCTTCTTTTCGTCTTCAGGAGATGTTTCATGATCATATCCAAGGAGATGAAGAATGCCGTGTATCAGCAGTCTTTTTACTTCTGTCTGTAGAGTGACTTCGTACTCTACAGACTGTTCATCAGCTTTTTCAAGTGATATATAAACATCTCCGAGTTCCTCCACTATGTTTTCCGGTGAAGGAAACGGTTCATCCCTGTAGGCAAAGCTTATGACATCAGTGGGGGTATCTTTCCCGCGGTATTCCCTGTTTATTTCATGAATTATTTTATTAGTTGTTAAAATTACTGAAACTGAAACATTAACAGCCTGAGTGAGCTCAAGGACTTTTTCTGAAACAGATGAAATATATTCTTTTGTAATACCTGAATACGGCAGGGATAACTCACCTTCTGTAAAAATTTCCACTTTACTCATTATCAGTCAACCTGGCCTTTTGTTTCGTTCACCTCTTTTTCAAGATCCTTAACCCTGTCTGCATCAGGGTATTCAATTCGTGTATGGAAAATACCGTAAAGCATGTTGAGGAATACATTCTGAACTTTTTTTAATTCAACCATTGAAAGACCGGAACTGTCAAGTTCTCCGTCATTAAGCTTGTTATATATTATTTTTTTCACCATACCTTCAATCTTATCCCTTGTAGGATCTTTGATTGATCTTGAGGCAGCCTCAATAGCGTCAGCAAGCATAACTATTGCTGTTTCTTTACTTCTAGGTTTCGGGCCATGATACTGAAAATCATCTTTGTCAACAAATTCCTCGTTACTTGTGCTGGCGTTTTCCAGTGCCTGATGATAAAAATATGTCATTGTTGATGTACCGTGATGTTCACTGATAAAATCTATTACTGACTCAGGGAGCCCGGAAGCTTTAGCCATTGCTACCCCTTTATCAACGTGTGATATTATAAGTTTTGAGTATTCACGCGGTGAAAATTTTTTTGCCCGAACATCAGTAATTCCGTTTTCAATGTAAACACCCGCATCAGGAATCTTGCCTATGTCATGGTAAAATGCCCCTACTCTGGCCAGCATGTAGTTACCCCGGATTTCTTTACATGCTGCCTCAGCAAGAGTTGATACAAGAAGAGAATGATTATATGTGCCGGGTGCATTAAGCAGCATCTTTTTGAAAATATCAGCATTAAGATCGGAAAGTTCAAGAAGTTTAAATTTGGTCGTGATATCAAAAATATGTTCATATATAGGGAATATGCCAAGAACAAGTATTGAATTCAGTATACCGTTAGCAATAGCAAGCTGACAATGTGTAAGTGTTATTTTTAACGGAGCATTTTCAATAAATGAAAGTGAGATAATTATTATTGAATTAATAACACCAAGTATCATACCGCCTTTAAAAAAATCGCTTCTTCTGTCCACATTAATATTAATGAATGAACCGATGAGAGCTGAACTGAAAGTAAGAATTACAACCTGAAGATCAACTTCCACCATCATGAATGTAAAGAATACAATGTATAAAGCTACAAATAATGAAAGATATATATTATAAAGAATAGATATCATCATTGTAACAAACGGAATCGGCATAAGTAAAATCATGGCGATCTTGGAAGTGCTGGCCATCTCAAAATTATCTACAAAAAAAGAGTAAGCCATAAAAAAGATAAGGAGAGAGAAAACTACCACTATACCTTTGCGATCGGGAAAATAAAATATTTCGTAAGTAAATGTAAAAAAACTCATAATTGCTACAAAGATGAACTGTAAAAGAATCACGCCAATTATAAAATTAACATGAGAGGTCTTTGCATGCCTGTTTAAAATTGTTATTTTCTGTAATACATCATTCGTTATTGTGTCGCCTTCCCTTACCAGAGTCTGACCTTTTTTCAGAACACCGGTGACAGGTTTTATGCTTTTAAGTTTTTCATCAATACGTCTTTTTGTCTCCTCTTCATTAAAAGCAAGGTTTGGTTTAAGATTACTTTTAATTACGGTTGCTATTGCGAGGATTGTTTCCTGCGGAAGATATGGGGCTACCGAGTAACAAATACTATACAGTCTCCCTTTTACGTTATCAATTGTAACAAGATCTTCAATTACAGCTGATACTTCATCATTCAGTTCCGCAGAGTCTTCGTTCCTTACTGTTATTGTCCTGATTTCAAGATTTAAAGGATTGTTATATTCTTTTCCAAGGACGCCAAGTCCACGGTAATCATAAATGTAAATAAGCATTTTTAATACGGCATTTTTCAACTGGCGGGGATTGTCATAACTTATGAGACTGAGGAGTATTTTGTCAGAATATTTTACCGACCCGGGAAGTCTGTTTTTAAGAACTTCAAGCTGAATGCTGAGATCATTATTGCTTAACGGGGGGTAATCTTCAAGAGTCTTAATAACTGCACTGAACAGTTCATCCGCAATTTTGAGGTTTTCCTGAAGTACAGATGAATTTTTATCAAAAACAAGTTTTTCAGCCTGCAGGGCTCTTTTCTTTTCAATATCAGTTTCTGATTCTTTAACAAAATAAATATCACGCTGAACACGAATATCTGACTGGGCAATATCTCCGACATTATATGTATAAGTTTTGTCCGTTATTCTATATGCAAGTATTCCGGCTGACATAAAGATAAGAATCAGCACAAAGATATAATAGAAACGGATCTTCTTATCTTTAAAAATTCTTAGAAAGTTCTGTTTTGATATGTCTCGAATATATCTCATAATGTTATACTATTCATTATACCCTGCATTTTCGTACGCAGCAACAATTTTTTCCACTACCGGGTGCCGGGAAATATCCTCTTTTGTGAAATTTATAAATTCAATACCCTCAATACCCTGCAGAATTTTGCGGCTGTGTAAAAGCCCGGAATTATGAGGTTTCGCAAGGTCAATCTGTGTAATATCTCCGGAGATTACAAATTTAGAATTAACTCCAAGTCTCGTCAGAAACATCTTCATCTGCGAGACTGTTGTATTCTGCGCTTCATCAAGAATAATATATGCATTATTGAGGGTCCGCCCTCTCATATAAGCAAGAGGTGCAATCTCAATATAACCTTTTTCAATAAAAGAAGAAACCCGGTCAAGAGTAAGAAGTTCAAAAAGTGCATCATAAAGAGGCCTCAGGTATGGATTTATCTTCTGAACCAGGTCACCAGGAAGAAAACCGAGATTTTCACCGGCTTCTACAGCGGGACGTGTAAGTATAATTCTTTCCACCTTCCCTTTTAAAAAGTAGTGAATTGCCGCAACAACTGCAAGGTAGGTTTTACCGGTACCTGCCGGGCCGATACCGAAAGTTACCGGTGATTTATGAATCGCATTAAGGTAATTTGCCTGATTTATTGTTCGGGGAACTATTGTACGGTTTGTATCCGGAATGTATATTTTAAGGCGGTTAATATCGTCCGCTTTGAATTTCTGTCCGGATTTTATTGATGAGGTAATATACCGGATTTCAAAATCATCAAGTTCATATGCCGTATCTTTACATGACAGATAATCAGAAAGGAGATGCAAAAGTTCAGAAGTTTTTTCTGTGCCATGTTCAGATTGAATGATTATTGTGTTACCTCTCGGAATGAGCGTAACATCAAGAATCTTTTCAATCTGTCTGAGGTTTTTATCTTTTAAACCGCATAGCCGTTTATAAAGACCGGTATCATCAACCTCAAAATTTTCGTGCTGCATTATTTCCTTACTACCCTGATCGACAGCTCGTTTAGTTGATCTTCTGTTACAGGAGAGGGGGCTTCACTCATCATACATTGTCCTTTCTGAGTTTTCGGGAAAGCCATAACTTCCCGGATTGAACCTCTCTGAAGAAGAAGCATCATTATCCTGTCGAGGCCAAGAGCAATCCCGCCGTGAGGAGGTGCGCCATATTGAAGCGCATCAAGAAGAAATGAAAATTTCACCCTCGCCTCCTCTTCTGACATTCCTATAACACTGAACAGTTTTGACTGAATTGCTGAATCGCTTATTCTTATTGAACCGCCTCCGATTTCAACACCATTAAGCACAATGTCATAAGCCTGGGCCTTCATTTTGCGTGCGGTTTCCGGAGTTATGTTATCAAGCATCCCGGCATGTTCAGGGAGAGGCGCGGTAAACGGGTGATGAACAGCATAATATCTTTTGTCATCCTCATGGTATTCAAGAAGGGGAAAGTTGGTTACCCAGAGAAAATTAAGTTTATCATTATCAACCATATCAAGGTCACGGGCAACTTTCATTCTCATATGTGCAAGTGTTGAATTGACAATTGCTTCTTTATCTACTGAGAAGAATACAACAGCCGGATCTTTAAGATTAAATCTTTCTATAAGTTTAGCTTTTTCATCATCAGTTATAAATTTTGCAATTCCACCCTCAAGCCGGCCGTCGTTATACTTGAACATCGGAAACCCTTTGGCCCCGAATTTTTTAACATACTCGGAATAATCATCTGTCATTTTTCTGGAGAGCCTGCCGCCATCTTCAACAGCGAAACCTCTTATCACCCCATTACTGCTGAGCGCTGAAGCAAAAACATTAAACGTAGAATTAACAAAAATGTCTGTACAGTCCCGGATTTCAAGACCCACACGTGTGTCAGGTGCGTCAGTTCCGTATTTACTCATTGCTTCATCATAATCCATAACAGGGAAGTCATAATCTACATCTTTACCTGTTATCTCTTTAACGGTTTTCTTAATGAGACCTTCAATAATCTCCATTACCATCTTAGGAGTTACAAATGATAATTCCATATCTATCTGTGTAAATTCAGGCTGACGGTCATTTCTGAGATCTTCATCCCTGAAGCATTTAACTATCTGGAAATACCTGTCAAAACCGGAAATCATAAGTATCTGTTTAAACAGCTGCGGTGATTGGGGAAGAGCATAAAACTCGCCTTTATTTATCCTGCTGGGTACAAGAAAATCTCTTGCACCTTCGGGTGTTGATTTATTCAGTATCGGAGTTTCAATTTCAAAAAATCTGTTGTCAGAGAGATACTGCCTTGTGATCTGCATCATTTTATGCCGTTTCAGCATTGCTTCACGCATATCCTCTCTCCGGAGATCGAGAAATCTGTATTTCAGCCTCACCTCTTCGTTTATGCTGTCCCTGATGTCAATGGGAAATGGAGGGACAAGGGCCTTATTGAGAATTGTAATATCAGAAGCAACGATTTCTATATTTCCGGTTGGGATATTCGGATTTACTGTTTCAGGAGATCTTTCCCTGATTTTTCCTGTTACTGAAACAACATATTCGCTTCTTACACTGTCAGCCAGTTCAGCATTTTCAGCTGATATTGATGAATCGAAAACAGCCTGAATAATACCTGTGACATCACGAATTTCAAGAAAAACAATGCCGCCCAGATCCCTCTTTCTATCGATCCAGCCGAATACAGTGACTTCCCTGTCTTTATCTTTAGCGTTTATTTCACCGCAGTAAATCCTGTTGCTGAACATTTATCTCTCCGGAATATTTTTATTTCTGAATTTATTTCTGATCGCTGCTGATGGTGTCGGCTTTACAGAAATGATTAATTTGCTTAGGATATTTTTTTCATACCATGATTTGTCAAGCGTAAAAAAGAAGGTATTCAAATCAAGGGGCCGATGAATTTTCATATCACCTGTGATTAAAACATTTATTTTTTATTTTTATAAAAAAATGACATAATTTACTTGAAAATATAAATACAGGTTTTTATATTGCCAACAAATCCTATTACTCAAGGAAAAGATAATGGCAAAATGTGAAATCTGTGGAAAATCTGTTCAGTTCGGTTGCAGCGTGAGCCATTCACATAAAAAGATTAATAAAATGTGGAGACCGAACATTAAAAAGATCAGAGTTGTTGAGGACAACAGAACTGTAAGGAAAAACGTATGCACAAGCTGCATCCGTTCAGGAGCAATCCAGAAAGCAGTTTAGTGAAATAATATCAATTTCATATAAAAAAAGACTGTGCAAACAGTCTTTTTTTATTTTTTAATAATCTGAATTTTTCCAGCCCTTAAGGTAATATTTATAAAGCACCGGTTTATTGAAGGTGTTAATTTCTGTATAAATTTTTGAGGAATCATCCGGGAACACTGTTGAAGATATCAGAATTTCCCTGCTGTAGAATCGCCCCCTGGTTTTTTCCATCCTGTCATCATATATATCCAATTTTTTATCAGAAGCCATGTTAAATCCCCAGTCTCCGAAAGTAGGTATAAATGCATGGTACGGGTAGACATTTTTAAATGCATTTGACATTGTTTTATGAATACACCAGAAAGCATCTCTTGCGAAAAGAGATGATGTTGACTGGGTTACAAAAATCCCGCCAGGCTTAAGAGATCTTTTAACCAGTCTGAAAAATTCAACAGTGTAGAGTTTAGATATTGTCTCATCATGCGGGTCTGTAAAGTCAGCAATAATTACATCATAACCCTGACGATTGTTTATGAGATAATCATAAGCATCTCCAATAATAACTTCTACCTTCTGATTTAAAAGTGAACTTCTGTTTATCATTCTCATTGTCGAGTTATTCTTTGCAAGGTCAGCCATGAAACCATCAAGTTCAACAAGAGTTATGCTATGAACGGATTCAAATTTAAGTATTTCTCTTACTGCAAGGCCATCCCCGCCTCCCATGACCAGTATCCGGGAGGCATCTGATTGTGAAGCAAGAATAGCCGGGTATACGAGCATTTCGTGATACCTGTATTCATCAGATGTTGAAAACTGAAGTGAACCGTCAAGATAGAGTCTGAAGTCATCACCGTTTCTTGTAAGTACTATCTCCTGGTATTTGGATCTCTTTGAGAATACAATGTCATCATAGAACATTTTTTTCTGCAGAATAGCATTTATCCAGTCCGAGTTGAATGCAAGAACTGCAAGGATAAGCAGTGAAGCAATTGCAAAAGTTATATCTTTCCGTCTTTCCCGATAATCCTGTATTTTCAAAATAACATAAACAGCAACGATGATATTCATCATTCCAACTATCAGGGAAGTCAGGAACCTCCCTGCGTAGGGGAATAGAATAAGAGGAAAAAGGAGAGAGCCGGCAAGCCCTCCTATGTAATCCAGTGTTAAGACGCTGGAGATAATATCTTTAAGCGCTCCGTAACTTTTAAGAATTCTGGTGAGTAATGGTATTTCAAGTCCAACAAGGGTTCCAATAATTGTGAGAAAAAATACATGAAGAGCATAAAATGAAGCTGAAAACGAAAACAGATAATTCAGAATAATTACAGAAAGACCGCCAACCAGACCAAGGGCTATCTCAACTCTGACAAAAGTTTGAAGAAGATTTTTTTCGAAAAAACGTGAAAGATAGGAGCCGAGTCCCATTGAACTGAGGAATACACCGATTGTTATGGAATACTGCTGCACCGGGTTCCCGAGCAGATAAGAAGCAAGAGAGCCCAGTACAAGCTCATAAATAATTCCGCAGAGGGATAAAATAAAAACAGAGAATAAGAGTATCCTCTGTTCGTTTTTGTTGAGTATATATTTCACTTTCTATTTCTGTTGCTCGATATTCTGAGCAGGAGCGCCTTTAGGAACACTTGCTGAAGGTGAGGATATTACTGATGCAACAATTATAGCTATGCCGAGAATAACGGCTCCTATAATAATCCCGAGAGAGATATTTTGATCATCTTCAATCTCCTTCTTAATTGAAAATGGAGTGAAAAAAGAAATAAGCAGAAAACCTAACCCCATCAGAATAACGCCAATCAGTGAATAAATCACTGTATCTACTACGCCATAAAGGATCATTGTCCAATCCATAAATTTATTACCCCCTGAGTTTATATTCTTATATTAAATTATTTGCCTGTTCTAAAACTGCCTGAACCGCCATGATATGGAACATAATAACCGCTTCCAGCCCTGAGAGATTTTCTTTCATCTCTGACTTTTTTGTGATATTCTTTACCTGCACCTGAATAGCCGATGTTATTCATTGTAAGAGCCGCTGCTCCGCCGAAAAGAAGTAATGATATTATTACACTTCGTATCATAGTACACCCCTATACCCCTGACATTTCAAAGGGGAGTTCATTGTAAGATTTGGAACGGATTTGGCTGACTCCCCAGAGAATAAAGAATATTATAAATGCAAATATATAATACCTGTAACCTTTAACTCTTGATATTTCAACAATCACTGAATCAGCTCTTCGCATTTTATTATTGTAGAGTTCAAGATAGACATAGTACTTCCCTGCTTCATCCAGTACAAAATCATTACTGAAGCTGAGATCTGATTCATGCCAGTATCCGTCACTGTCTCGGCCCTCTTCATCCCAGAAATCACCGGTTATTATAAATGATTCAACAGGTTCAGGCATTGCATCAATCTCTTCAAATAAATCTTTAAGTACGGACGGATTATTTATTCCATCTTTTACGGTTTCCTGCAGTCTTTTTTCACTGACGAGCATCATTCTGATGGACTGCCACTCCAGATTGAAATTCTGAACAGACTCATCTACCGAGAAACCGACATCATAAAGCGAATTACCCTGGCTGATTTCAAATGGTCCGTATAGGATCTGGCTGCTATATATTCTACCCTCAGTATCCTGTACCGTCTCATTACTGGTAAGGATCTGTTTTGTGTTCATTACACCTTTAACAGGGGTACTGCTGAAACAGCTGAAAATTGTAGCAGCAAAAGAAAGACACATGCCTGTTAAATATATACGGCTTTTCCATTGAAATTCGGATCTTTTTTTAACTGTATTCTGGTAAATTTCTTTATAGCTTTCAATATTAAATGCTTCAATTATCTCACCGTGTTTTATCCTTTCACCCTGAGTTATTGAAACTTCATCTTCAGACTGCTCAATTGTATAATGTTTTCCGCCGTTTTTAAAATCGTAGCAGAGAACAGCTTCACCTATTTCCGGCTGCCATGGAAGTTCACCTTCAGCAAGTACTATTCTTGCGTTATATCCGTCAGATTTGTTTACATTACGTCCGTCAAATTCGATATAACTGCTGCTGGATTCCATGTCAATAGAATCAGGAGTGTATTCTGAATAGGAATAAATTTCACCATCCTCTTCCACGAAATAATGGTAGGAGCCCTCATCAGTTACAGCTACCCATTCATCCCAGGTGGATTTTTCGTATTCCTCCTCATCCTGGTAGCGGAGCCTGCCGATGATTTCATACTGTACACCTTTCAAGTTCCCTTTAAGACCGAGTTTAAAAACAGTTGAATCCTTGTCAGCGGTAAGTTCATCGGCAAAAACTTCGTAGTATTCCTTAGTATGCTGATCGTATTCAGTATTACATTGAACACATCTGGCCAGGGGAACAGTTACGTTCTCCTCCTCGTCATCATCATAATAAGTGCGTGAGCTTTTAACAAGGTCACCGCTGCAAGAAGGACATTTCAATGCCTGAAGTTCTTCTCTATTATCTCCCATGGCATCCTCTGTTTGACTAAAAAAATGATTAAAGCGGGCTTACCCCTCGACCACTATATCGCGCTTCAGCAGAGGGCGGCCGGTAAACATTTCCACTTCATCCTCTGTATATTCTATTGAAACTTTTTTCCCTTCTGATACTGCATCAAGATATATAACCTCGGAACCCGGTTCCACGTAAAAGAAGAGTTCACCTTCCCCCCCTTCCACAACAGCTTTACCCTTTTCCTTAATCATAACCTTTTTATCCCCTACAAGCATATTCTGCCCTGCTTTTACAGTGGATATGTCAGGTATTTCTACTGCTTCAAAGAGATCAGTGTAAAGAGTGTATGTTCCGTCGTCTTCAGTGAACCAGGCTTTGTCTCCATCGTATTCGATAAACCATTCGTCAAAATGCCCTCCCTGGTATTTATACCTCATTCTGCCGAGAGCAGTGAATGTTTTACCCAGGATAGTACCACGGGTACCAACCTGGAATATTGAAGGGAAATCAGCGAGTTTCGGATATTTACCTGCGACTGCTACACCGCCATCACTTACCTTAAGGTGTGTTCCGCAGTAGCCGCAGACAAGCACTTTGCTGAACCTGTTTACTATTTCAACAGGTGCTCCGCAGGAAGCGCAATTCATTGATGACATAAACGCCTCCTACTGTTGTGAACCGCATTCCGGACAGAATTTAGCGCCGGGTTGAAGATCAGCGTTGCAGTTCTTGCATTTTACTGCCTGTAAATTAGCTCCGCATGAAGGGCAAAATTTTGTTCCGGCAGGAACATTTGCTTTACATGCAGGACATACCCCTTGAGGAACCTGCATCTGTGCGCCGCAGGAATGGCAGAATTTTGCGCCAGCCTGGTTCATCGCATTACACTTGGGACATGCAACCTGTTGTCCCTGCTGCTGTCCGGGAGCAGCATTGCCCATTACTGAGCCCATCATGGCTCCCATCTGCTGCCCCATACCTACACCCATTCCGGCACCAACCATACCGCCGGCCATTCCTTCGTTGGACGCAGCTTTTTCCATAGTATCAAAAGTTCTTTTTGTTTTGTAGTCTTCACCCATGATGTTCATTTCAGCTTTATCAGCAAGTGCTTTCTTAAGCCGCTTTACATTTTCATCATCATCAGGTATATTGATTGATTCGACAGCGAACCTCAGAAGCTCTACACCAAAGCTTGTAAAGTCTTCAATAAGTTTCGCTTTACCGCCGGCACCTATTTCATCGTAATAAGCCGGGAGTTTGAGTATCGTTATATTCTGCTTTATCATGAATTCAGCGACAAGATCCTGGACCTTGGGGAGAATTGCCATATCCCTTAATGCTGTTCCGATTGCCTCTGTTGTAAATGCACGCCATGTTCCGATAGCCATTACAAGAAATGATTTTATATCTGTAATACGTATTGAATAGGAGCCGAATGCCCTTATCGGCACAGGGAGGTTGTATACAGGATCCATAAGCTGCATAGGCTGCTTTGTTCCCCACTTCAGATTCGGTATCTCAGTTTTGTTTATAAAATATACTTCTGCGGGAAAGGGAGTTTTTCCGCCAAAGGGGAGATTTACAAGTTTTTCAAGGATTGGAACGTTACCTGTTGAAAGAGTATGACGACCCGGGCCGTAAGAATCAAGGGCCTGTCCGTTTTTAAAAAAAATAGCCTCCTGCCCTTCTTTTACTATAAGCTGCGAACCAAGAGCAATTGCACCTTCTTCAAACTTCGAAATAACTTCTCCCTGTTTATTATCCCATTGTACTACATCCAGTAATGCCATTTTATATAACCTCCATAATCACATATTTTCTGTCATCAACACTTTTATCAAAATCACGGATTTTCTGTTTCAGGTTTTTTAACTCCTGAAGCAGCGAATCACCCTGGAGTGTCTGCATATTTGAGGTGGAACTGTTTATTTCATCAAATGAAGATATAAGCCTCCAGTCGTACTCAAGGAGCCTGTTCTGATCATCTTCGGTGATTTTTATTCTGGAAAAACCGCCGGTTACACCATAATCAGCATACTGAACTTTTTTCAGAAGGCCTTCAAGCAGATTCTGAATTGAATCAATCTCCTGAATCATAGCAAGATCGCCGCTTTTAACAAGGTCACCGGACATCACATTTAAACTTTTTTTAGTTGAAAGAATTCTATCTGCAATGAATTCTCTTATGATCCTGTCAGCATCATAATTTTCAGATTTTTCGACGTATCCCTTGAAAAAAGGTATCTGTACAGTTATCCTGTCGATAAAATCCCTGTTAGCCTGAATTTTTGCTTTTAAATTATTTAAATCAGGTTGCATTTCACCACCCTCTATTTTTTTTGATTGCCGTATACCGGTATAATATACAGCGAAATAAGGGAAAAGAATACCAAAAATGTTATAATAAAAATATAAAAAATCCGGATAGATTTCAAATATTTTAAATCTTATAGTATAATTTTTATCTTAAAATTATAATCCGTCAAGAGTTTTTAGGGCGGGACGATATTTTAAAATAGAATCAAAAAAATCATTTTTCCCCGCTAATCGAGTTATGAATTTTCATTAGAAGATCAATATATATATCCCTTGCTTTAAGATATTCAAGTATCAGGTTATTCCCGGTAACTGTATCTGTGAGGGCTTTAAACATCTCCTGTTCATATTTTTCAACTGTATCCCCTGATTCCTGTTTTTTCTGAATTGTTTCAGCAATTTCGTTATATTTATTCAGGAGTGAAGATGCATCTTCATCTTGCTCTATTTCTGCAGACAGTTTTTCGAAATTTTTGCAGGCATCTGTTTTTTTAATCAAGAGGCCCAGTTCGTTAGCTTTTATAAGTATATCTTCCATTTTTCCCTTCTTTATTTGAATTGAAACCTGTATTACAAAGAGTACTAATAATAAGAGAAATCAATACCTTTTTGTTTGACAATAAAATAGTACCGGTTTATTATTTACAATTATAAAAATTCCGGAGATGATAATGTCTGACATTAAAGAATTAGTTGAAGATGAAAATAAAATTGATACAGTCATTGCTGAAGATATTGAATTTAAAGGGACTTTGAAATTTAAAAATTCCCTTAAAATAAAAGGTAAATTTGAAGGGAAAATATTCTCTGACGGACATCTTATAATCGGCAGGGAATCGAATACCAGCGCTGAAATCAATGCAACAACTGTCTCTGTGAGCGGAAATATCAACGGTAAAATAAAAGCTGCAAAAAAAATTGAGCTTTATAAGAAAAGTAAAACCAGCGCAGATATAGTTGCACCTGAAATAGTGATGGAAAGCGGTGCTGTATTCAACGGAACCTGTATTATGGATGGAGAACCACAGGGCTGATACTAATGAAAAACTTCTCTGTGATATTGACACTTATTCTGTTTTTATTTATTTCAGTTTCAGTTTTCGCTGAGGGTGAAAGTGCTGATGGGCCCGGTATAAGTATCGGTATTACTGGTTTATTCGGAACAAACACACTTGATTCAAATGAACCTGGCGACGATTTTGATCCCGGATATATTATAGGCGGAGGAATTACTTTACAGAAACGCCTTGCTAAATATCTCTCAGCCGGGACAGGTGTGGAATACAGGTATTTCAAAGTTGATTTTTCAATGACTGAAGAAGCAACAGGCCTTGATTATGATGCTACCTGGAAATTTAAAGGAATATCCGCACCATTTCATTTTATTGCTACACTTAAAGGACCGGCATCTTCATTAGATATTCATGCGGGGATTACATATACATACATTTATTCATCCGAAATGTCAACAAATGCCACACTCGCATCAGGTATGACCAGTGATAATGCTATGCGGTTTACAAATTCCAGCCAGGTTGCCGCATCCGGAGGATTGATTCTGAGATTTATGGTTACGACCTATAGTGATTTTTTTATGGGAGTCATGACCGAATATTATTTTACTGATTTACTAAAAGTACACGATAAAGATAAGCTTCATCTTGTGAATTATACATTTAATACCGGGTATCTTTTTAGAACTGACCTCTTCTGATAATAAGAAACATTAAATTCGTGGAGCCGCTTTTTGTTTGCGGCTCCGGAATTTTATACCTCAGTAATACATTCAACAGGACATTCAGAAGCGCATGAGCCGCAGCTTATACATTCGTCTTCGTTTATCTTTCTTTTTCCGTCTTTTTCTTCAGTAATGCATGAAACGGGACACACTGCTTCACAGGCGCCGCAGGCAGTACATTCATCAGCATTGATCCTGTAAGCCATTTAAAACCTCCTTTATATTTTCGCTAATTATAATTAATATATAAAGCGCTCACAGTCAAATTTTATAATGGAAAAGCCTTGTATTATTGCATTTAAACCCGGTTTTTTTATTGACCGGGATAGTTTTAAAAAATGATTATTCAATTATGAAAACATTAAAACTCGGATTTTCACCCTGTCCCAATGATACTTTTATTTTCCATGCGATGACACATTCACTTATTGATACTGACGGGCTCTTATTTGAAACAGATATAACTGATGTAGAAGAGCTGAACAGGGCCGCGATGTCTGAGTTGAATGATGTTACAAAGCTTTCATTTCATGCCTGGCTTAAATTAAAAGAGAAATATAAACTTCTCAGATCCGGAGCAGCCCTCGGTTTCGGTTGCGGCCCTATACTTGTTAGCAAATCCGGCAGTCTTGATAAGAATCACCGTATCGCTGTGCCCGGTGAGCTTACAACGGCAGCTCTTCTGCTGAAAATATATTTACCTGATGCAGCAGATCTGGTTTATACAAGATTTGATAATATTATGCCGGGTATTGTTTCAGGAGAATTTGACGCAGGTGTTATTATTCATGAAGGGAGATTTGTATACAATGATTATGGCTTAAATCAGGTTGTTGATCTTGGTGAATGGTGGGAAACTAAGACCGGTATGCCTATCCCTCTTGGATGTATTGCAATAAAAAGATCTCTCGGGGATAAACTGACAAAATCTATTGAACGGATGATAAGGGAATCTGTTCAGTATGCTTTTCTTCATCCTGTCGAATCACGCGGTTTTATAAAACAGCATGCAGCAGAGATGAATGATGATGTAATAAATCATCACATTAAATTATATGTTAATAATTATTCTGTTGATCTGGGGAATGAAGGTCTTGAAGCTGTTCATGTACTGGAAACTCTTGCTTCAGAGAAAGGTATTATATGACAGATAAAAAAACCGGCATTGTCATGGCGACAATGCTTGAGGCTTCACCTTTTATAAAAGGTCTTGCTCTTGAAAAAACTGTTGAAAAACCTTTTCCGGTTTTTTCATCTGACAGTTTTGAACTGATAATATCCGGTATAGGAAAAGTATATGCCGCTTTAGCTGCTTCAATTCTTATAAGAGAATACGGCTTGCTTCGTCTAATAAATACCGGCGCTGCCGGAGGGCTCCGTACAGGGTTTAATACAGGGGATATTCTGCATATTACACAGGTTGTTGATTTTGACAGGCCGAAACTTATTAATAAAAAGATCAGGCTTATGAAGCCTGATATACTGCCCGGTTATAAAAATGCTACCCTTGCCACACTTGACAGGCCTGTAATTACTCCTGAAGACAGAGAAGCAGTCGGACAATATGCTGATATTATTGATATGGAGGGAGCCGGTTTTCTCCAGTCCTGCAGGACATTCGGAGCTGAAGCTTATATCTGGAAAATGATTACTGATACTGCTGAACATGATAAAGATGCTGATATTATCGCCAATATTAAATTACTGATTGATGATCTTTTTAACTACATAATGGATAACGTGTTTCCCGATATTTTTAAAATATAATTTTCCATTTATTGTCGTCATTCTTTCGAAACTTTTCGGTTGAGAATAAAAACCTGAACAATTCAGCTGTACCGATACCCATTAATTCAACGATGAATCGCAAAATATCCATTGCCCCTTGACTTTACTTTATTTATTAAATATTATATAAGAAAAGTAGAATTAAGATAAAATCTTTGATTCTATATTTGTAATAAAACCGGCCAGGTTATATATGAAAAAGATTTCAGCTAAAGATATAATGTCATCACCTGTAATAACAACTAAAGCTCATGTAGTAGTTTCAGATTTTATAACAGCATTGATCGAGTATGGTATTTCCGGACTTCCGGTTGTGGATGATAATAACCGGCTTACAGGTATAGTAACAAGAACTGATCTGCTGGTTTTTGAATTAAAGCGTGAATTAAGTTCGTTATATGAAAAATCGATAAAAGGGATTTTTACAGAGTATAAAGAAACTGATAACTGGCCCTCTTTTTCAGATATGATAGATAAATTTAACAGGACTATTACTGTAAATGATTTAATGACGATAAATGTAATTACAGCAACGGAAGAAACCCCGGTAAATGAAATCTGCCGAATAATGAAAGAACAGAAAATAAATCATGTCGTAATTACAGCAGACAGGGAAATTCGAGGCATAGTGACATCCCGTGATATTATTTCACTTGTAGCATCAGGGTAAGTAATTAAAAAATGGAAGAAGTAAATAATAAACCAATTGATAATAATATTAAACTTGAGATAAGCGCTGATTTAATTGAAGCTTTTATTTCAATCTCCCTACCCCGTAATGAACCCTGGCCTGATACGGATTACATAATAAATCTGCTAAATAGTAATGGTATTTCCTCTACTATATTGAAAGATGAAGTTACCCGGATCATTAATGAAAAAATTCACTCTACTCCCGTCTGTGTAGCGCGGGGAGTAAAAATGATACCTTCGGTGGATGGATGGATTGAGTATCTTTATAAGAAACAGGAAAAGGAATTTGATCCTGCTGACATGGATGCAGTTGACCATAAAAACCGGAGCAGAATAAAAACAGTCAGCAAAGGGGATAGAATTATCCGCTTACATCCTGCTGTATCCGGTAAAGACGGTATTTCTGTAACTGGAGAAGTCATAACTTCCGGAAATGCTATTGATATAAAAATGCCTTCAGGTATAAATACAGCTGTTGATCCCGAAGACAGTTCATATCTTCTTGCTACTGAAAATGGTGCAGTTGTTCCTGTTAATGAAACAAGAATCGATGTTGTTCCGCTTCTTGAAATTCAGGGGAATGTTGACTATTCTGTAGGAAATATTGATTTCACGGGATCAATAATACTTAGAGGTGATATACTTTCAGGTTTCACAGTAAAATGTACAGGTTCTATACAGGTATATGGAATAATTGAGGATGCTGAAGTATACTCCGGCGGAGATATTTATGCTCATGGATGTGCAGGAGGACAGAGGGGGATAATTCGCGCCGGAGGTTCTATAACTATATCCTACGCGGTGAACAGCAAAATGCAGGCCGGGAAAGATATTATAGCTGCCGATTATCTTATTAACTGTGTATCTCATGCAGATGGATCTATTATTGTTACAAAGAAAAAAGGTATGATTGCCGGTGGCACATCTGTTGCATTTTCAGGAATTGAAGCAAATACTATAGGCAACAGCAGCGGATTAAAGACAATCGTTTCAGCAGGCTTTTCTGCAGAACTTCGGCAGCAGCTGACACTGATTGACTCTGAGCAGACAAAAAACATTCACGATCTTGGTCATATTAATCAGGCTTTAAAAAAAATCAGCCGGATTTCCATGATAAAAAAACAGCTGCCGGCTACTATTGCTAATCAGGCAAAGGACCTGATTAAAATGAAAGAACGTATTGAGGAACAGATCAATAAAGTTCTTGAAAAGCAGGTAACAGTGCTTGATACACTTTCTGATATAAAGAATGCATCTATTCGTGTTAATGGAATAATGTATCCGGGTGTTGTTATTAATTTTCCGGATATACAAAAACTTATCAAAGATGAAGTGAAAAAATCAATATTAAAAATTGAAAATGGAATACTGAAAATTGACCCTGTTAAATAATTCCGGAATTGTCACTTCGAATCATTCCATTGTTTATTATTAAATTTTGATATATATGAGTTCATAATTGCACTCTCTGCCATGGAGAGATCACCAAGTAAAAATTTAATATGCATGGATTCTGAAAAACTGCTTATCAGTTTAACTATAAGGTCGTCAGTAAATTCATCATCCGCTTTATTATTTAATTCACCGCATAATGAAGTTATCGAATCTGCGGGTGTTTTAAAACCTTTAGATTTAAGTTTATCAACGTTTATTTTGATTGCTGAGTAAAGAAGCTGTTTATCAATATCAATAAGCAGCGTTCCGTGCTGCTGTAGAATACCTTTTTTTCTAACCTGGGCGCTTCCTGATATTTTTTTGTTATTAATTATTATATCATTAACCGGTCTGTATTCTGCATCAAGGGAGAGAGATTTAATAGAGTCGATTAAAGGGGCAATTATGTATCTGAATGAATCCTCAACGGATTCAGGAACTATTTTTTTTTTCACCGGTAAAGTGAAGCTGTATGTCAGCTCTTTATGATGAAGAACTGTGCCTCCGCCTGTTACTCTTCGTGTAACGGAAATGCCGTTTTTATGACAGTATTCCAGATTAACGGAGTCATCAAGCTTCTGAAAGTAACCTATTGTGACTGATGGATAGGACCAGCGGTAAATTCTTAGTGTAGGTACCGGATTTTTTAATGATTGCATTTCAAGAATGGCTAAATCACGTGCCATATTTACAGCCGCATTCATGGGGGGATCAATAATAAGTCTGAATTCATTCATAGTGCTTTCCTGCTATCAGATTATTGTTTCAGCAAGGTATGAGCTTCGTACATTGGGGCCGCAAAGGGCTTTTTTGAAGCCTATATTAATCGCATATTCCTTAATCTCTTCAAATTCATCCGGATGATAATATTTTCTAACGTCATAAAATTTTTTGCCCGGTTTAAGATATTGTCCGACTGTTACAATTTTACAGCCTGTATTAATGAGTGTTTCGAGTGTTGCCTTAATCTGATCTAATGTTTCACCGAATCCGATCATTAGTCCTGATTTAACTGTTGGACCCGTTTCAGACGCAAGCTTCATGAGACGCAATGAATTTGCATAATCCCCGGCTGGTCTGAGGATTGAGAAAAATTCTTTTACAGTTTCGATATTATGATTCAGAATACTTATTTTTTCTTTTAATATTACACTAAGTGAATGTTCCAGAGAGTTCCTGAAGTCAGGAACAAGAAGTTCAATTCTGCTCTCAGGATTTAACAACGATATGCGGCGGCATGTTTCAGCAAATATAGCTGCCCCGCCATCAGTGATATCGTCTCTTGTGACAGAGGTTATAACAATATACTTCAGATTAAGTTCACTTACGGCCTGCGCTACTCTTTCAGGTTCTGTATAATCCGGTTCAGCAGGAATTCCCTTGTTTACTGCACAATACCTGCAGTTTCTTGTACAGGTATCTCCAAGTATCAGAAAAGTTGCAGTACCTCTTGCGAAACATTCTCCGTAATTCGGGCATCCGGATTCTGTACAGATTGTATGCAGATTTAGGCGGCTGACTGTACGCTTAACCTTCAGATAGTTTTCTCCGCCGGGGATTTTATATCGTATCCAGTGAGGTTTTCTTTCCGTATCAGTCACCCCATTTCAGAACAGGTTTTTTTGCGGCAAGTACGGTATCCACCCGCTTAACCGGAGTGTTATGCGGTGCACCAAGTATTTTTTCAGGTTCTGTGTCACATTCTTTACGGATCTTTTTCATTACTTCAATAAATTTTTGAAGAGAGTCATAACTTTCTGTTTCAGTAGGTTCGATCATTAAAGCTCCGTGAACAAGAAGCGGAAAATAAACTGTTGGTGAATGAAATCCATGATCAAGAATTCTCTTTGATATATCATTAGTGGTGATTCCATGAGGAAGGCCTTTATCATTTAAAACAAATTCATGCATGCATCTTCTCTTTATCGGGACATTGTATATGGTTTCTAATTGCGACATCAGGTAATTTGCATTAAGAACGGCTGTGTCAGATATATCTCTTAAACCGTCACAGCCAAGCATACGGATGTAAACGTATGCTCTTAGGCAGATGCTGAAATTTCCGTAAAATGAATGTATCCTGCCAATGGTGTCAGGCCTGTCATAAATTTCTTTGAAGCATTCACCATCTTTAATAATAACCGGTACAGGAAGAAATTTAACAAGATGTTCCGCGGCTCCCAAAGGACCTGATCCGGGCCCGCCTCCGCCATGCGGGGTCGAAAATGTTTTATGAAGATTGATGTGCATAAGGTCAAATCCCACATCTCTGAACCGTACTCTGCCGACAAGAGCATTTAGATTCGCCCCATCTCCATAAAAAAGTGAACCGTTTTCATGAAGAGCTTCTGATATGCGCATTATATTTCTGTCGAAGAGACCAAGAGTATTGGGGCAGGTAAGCATCATACCTGCAACATCTTTATCAAGCATATCCATGAATTTTTCAAAATCCACATCCCCTTCACTGTTAGAGGGTACCTCCTTAACATTAAAACCGCACATGGCAACTGAAGCGGGGTTTGTCCCGTGTGCTGAATCGGGGATAAGAATTGTTTTTCTTTTTTCATTTATACTTTCAAAGTATTTTTTTATAACCATAACGCCTGCCAATTCTCCATGAGAACCAGCTGCAGGGGAAAGGGAGAATCCCCCTAAACCCGTTATCCGGCACAGGTATTCAGATAATTCAAAAAGTATACGCAATGCACCCTGGCTACTTTCTTCACCCGCAAAAGGATGGAGCGATGAAAATGATTGTTTACCTGCAATCCGTTCATTTATTTTAGGATTATATTTCATGGTACAGCTTCCCAGGGGATACATGCCGTTATCCACACCAAAATTCATCCTTGATAGATTATTGTAATGTCTGACAACAGCAGGTTCACTGCAATCAGGTAAATCAATTTCTGTTCTTATGTATTGATCCGGAATAATAGCTGATAATGGCCCTTTCCATTCCGGAAGTGTATAGCTGTTTTGTCCCGCAGCGCTTTTTTCAAAAATCAGTTCTGTACTCATAATGACGCCTCCTTTAGTATACGACAATACTCATCAGCGTCATTTATAGAAATCATCTCAGTCGCACATACAAGAATACATCCCTCATACTCACTATACCATCTTCCGATTTCTATGCCGGGATTAATACCCCTCCGCCTGAATTCTGTAATAAATTTTTTTGAATCAACAGGTTTAATCAGAAATTCGTTGAAGAAGGGTAAATCTTCATGAACTATTTTTATACCGGCTTCTGCAATTTGATTTTTAAGATAAGCTGCGGTATTATGATTAAGTCGAGCAAGAGAATTGAGTTTCACTCCTGTTAAACTCAGGTAAACTGCTGCCCTGAGAGCAATAAGACCTTCGTTTGTACAGATATTTGATGTTGCTTTCTCTCTTCTTATATGCTGTTCCCTTGTCTGCAGGGTTAAGGCAAAAGCCCTGTTTCCTGAAGTATCCTCTGTCTGACCGACGAGCCTTCCGGGCATTCTCCTCAGAAAATCTTTTTTTGCTGAGATATATCCTGCGTAAGGCCCTCCGAAATTAAGCGGGTTCCCAAAACTCTGAATTTCCCCGCATACCACTGAAGCTCCAAGTTCTCCCGGGCCTTTCAGAAGACCGAGACTCATTGCTTCTGCAACCGCAGTTATAAGCATTATTCCATAATTTTCAGCAGCAGTGCTGTATGATCTTACATCTTCAATATTCCCCAAAAAATTAGGAGATTGAATTATTATTGATGAAGTGTTTTCATCAATCAGTTCCTGAAGTTTCTCTAAATCAGTTAATCCTTTTAGCAGAGGTATTTCGATAACATCAAAATCCCCAGCCCATGCGTATGTATTTAATACTTTACGATAATCAGGATGTACGCCTCTGCTAATTATAACTTTTCGACGTCCGTTGGTTCTGATTCCCATCATCGCAGCTTCAGCAAGAGATGTAGCACCATCATACATGCTTGCATTTGTTATATCAAGTCCGGTGAGCGATGATATCATTGTCTGGAATTCGTATATTGCCGCAAGTGTCCCCTGACTAACTTCAGGCTGATATGGAGTATAAGATGTATAAAATTCAGATCGGCCGGCAATTTCATCTACCACCGGAGGGATATAATGATTATATGCCCCGCCGCCGGTAAATATTTTATTGTAAGAAGCATTCTTTGAACCTATTAAATCAAGTTCCCGTTCAATTTCTATTTCAGACAGCTGTTCAGGAAGTCCTGAAATACAATCTGTCTGAATGTTATCCGGAATATCGATGAATAGATCATCTATACTGGCGACACCTGCTGCTTTAAGCATCGAATCCCTCTGCTCTGGAGAAAGACCTGTGTAACTCATGCTATTCATCCTCTTTTATAAGCTTGAGATATTCAGACGGCTTCAATAAATCCTCCAGTGAAGTCTTATCAGCAAATTCAATTTTAAAGAGCCAGCCTTCTCCGTATGGATCCTGGTTAATAAGCTCCGGAGTATCTTCAACTTTCCGGTTTACAGTCAGTACAGTACCCGCAGCCGGTGAGTATACATCAGATGCAGCTTTGGGTGATTCAACAACTGCAACCGTTTCTCTTCGCTCAACTTTCGAATGAATAATATTACTCAGAAATTCAACAAAGACTATATCGCCAAGTGCATTTTGTGCATGATCGGTGATACCGCAAATTCCATTTTTATCATCTACTATTCTTATCCATTCATGATCTTCTGTATAAAGAAGATCTTCTGGAACGCTCATCCCTTTCACCGGCTTGCTCATAACTACCTCCTTACTTAAACCTGTATTTTAATTGATTCAGATAGAATATTTTATCCGTTAAATTTATAGAACGGTTTTTTTACAACTTCACCCTTGTATCTTCTGTTACGTATTAATATATCTACTGTATCACCAGGTGAAACCAGACCTTTTTGAACAAGAGAAAGAGCTATCCCGTTTTTTATATTCGGAGAATATGCTCCGCTTGTTACATAACCTATATTGTTATTGTTAAACAAAACCGGGCATTGTTCACGCGGTATTCCCCGATCAATCAGTTTAACAGCGACCTGCTCTTTTTGTGCACCGCCATTTTTTAACCTTAGCAGTTCTGATTTCCCGATATAATCCGCGTCAGAACTGATTAGCCAGCTTAATCCCGCCTCAACCGGATTTATCTTATCACTAATTTCATGACCATATAATGAATAACAGGACTCAAGGCGGAGTGTATCTCGACATCCAAGCCCTGCAGGTTTTATACCGAGGCATGTACCTTCTGAAATGATATTGTTCCATAGCTCTACAGCTTTACCTTCATTAATGAAAAGTTCATATCCCCATTCACCAGTGTAGCCGGTGGTGGAGATCATTATTGCGGAACCCCCGAATCTGTCATAATAAAACCTGAATCGCTCAAGTTTATCGATAGAATCGGGATTAAATATTTTTTTCATTATCTGCTTTGAAGCCGGCCCCTGGAGATCAATCTTGGCTGTATCTTCAGATATGTTTTCAATTGTCACGCCATCAATTAGATGTCTTTCCATCCAGTTAAAATCTTTCTCAATAGTTGACGCATTCACTACAAGAAAATAATGTTCCTCGCCAACCATGAAAATAAACAGGTCATCTATTACCCCACCATCTTCATAGCAGAATAATGAATACATTCCTTTTCCTATCTCCAGTTTAGACATTGTTGTCGGGATCAGGCTTGAGAGAAACTTTTCCGCTTCAGGACCTTTTACTGTAATTTCCCCCATATGAGAAACATCAAAAAGCCCGGCTGCAGTTCTTACTGCAATATGTTCCTCTATTATTGATGAATATTGAACCGGCATTTCATAACCTGCAAATTCAACCATCTTTGCACCCGTATCAATATGAACTCTGTATAACGGTGTATGCTTCATTTGTTTAATCTCCTTAAGCCTATATCCACTGCCCGCAGCAGAGGATCGTAGACCTCACTGACCGAAGGACAGTAAGCGAGTTCAGTCCTGCTTAACTCATCAATAGTAATACCGAACTCTACAGCCATACTTACTATATTGATTCTTGATGCCGCCCCTTCTGAACCGGCACATTGAGCACCGAGTATCAGACCTGTGTTTTTATCGAAGATGATTTTTATGGTTATATCCCTGTTATCAGGATAGTATTCCGGCCTGATTTTAGATTTAATCTTTCCCGATAAAGGTTCAAACCCACGTTTAAATGCTGTTTCAGTATTAAAACCGGTTCCGGCTATTTCAAAATCCCCGATTTTTGTAACAAAAGTTGATGCAGTACCACGGTACTCTGTTTTCCCTCCAAGAGAATTTATTCCGGCGATGGTACCCTGTTTATAAGCTGATGTTGCAAGCCGCGAACTAAATGCTTTGCCGTCAATTGCAGACCAGCCTGCAATACAATCCCCTGCGGCAAAAACATCTTTTGCTGATGTCATTAAAAAAGGATCTGTAATTATACCTGACTTGTTAAATCTGATTCCTGATTTCTCTGCAATTGAGATGTCCGGGGCAAATCCTGTTGCGATTATTGTCATTTCTGATTCAATAGTTCCGGTACTGCATAATACTTTATGACAGTTCCCGGATTCTTCAAAGGCTGTAACCGTGCTCTCTTTCTGTAAAGATATACCCTCTGATATTAATTGATTTTCAGCAATTAGAGATATATCTGAATCAAGTATTCCCTGTAAAAGCTGGTTCTGCATTTCAACGAGGATAACACTCTTCCCCTGTCTCCTCAATGCATAAGACGTTTCTATTCCGATTGCTCCGCCGCCGATTACTACGCAGTTTGAAATTCCATCTTTCACTGAAAGAATTTTTTTAAGATCTGTGATATCAGCGAGGGTAAATACAGCTTTACCGAGCAGGTTATCTATTCCAGGAACAGCAGGTATAACAGGCCTGTACCCTGTAGCAATAATAAGTGAATCATAGCTTTCTGTCAGACTTCCTGAATCTTTATTATAGCAAATTATTTTAGAATCAGGCGATATTTCTGTCACTTTACCCTTATGTCTGGTAATTCCTCCCTTTTTCAGATCAATATCCTGAAGCAGATTAGCAGGATTAACTATACCTTCCAGCGCGTATGGAAGACCGCAGGGATGCATCAGATCACTATCCTTGGGATCTATTATTACTATTTCAGTTTTAGGTTCCGCCCTTTTTACAGACATCGCAGCAGCGTAACCTGCTGAGCCGAAACCGCAGATAACAATTTTCATGACACTCTCCCCGTTTATTATTTCAAAGGAGTTTTATCTGTTCCCGGTGTTTGCTTAATAATTCTTTTTTAGTGCAGTTTTAATATAATAGATTTGTTGCTGAATTTCAATTTTAAGATTTTTTAAAGGTTATATTTTTAATATTTATGGGCGGTCACAAAAACTCAGTTTTTGTGACCGCTGGGGGCTCTGCGGGGCTTGTAAAAGGGTTACCGCCCCCTTAACCCCTTAAAAATGTAATTATCGGGACTTCCCTTATATTTAAAATGGTGAATTTAAACGAATTGAAATTTTATTTAACAAGAAGAGTCATTATGGAGTTTATTTTTTAAAGCCTTTTTTGCAAGACATAAACTGCATTTTTCATCACTGCAGAACTGGCAGTAGAAACAGTCTTTGCAGGGGTGTTTCCTGATAATCGTTTTTTCATCAGGAATGAATATTTTTCCCTTGATCCCGTTTATTGTAATAAATGACATTTTATCCCTGTAATCTTTATGCAATATGAATGATTTATTAATGATAAGTTAAGATATTTAATTACCTGATTCCGTCTTATTTTTTAAGCGGTATTATTTCTCCGGGATTCAATATAAGAGCTTCGGGTAATTTCTTTTTTAAATGAATCGGAAGATATCCCTCCGGTTCTTCACCGAGCCTGAAAGCGCCCCAGTGAATCGGGATCATCTTTTTTGCGCCAAGATCAAGAAACGCCTGAACAGCCTCTGAAACATCCTGATGTGCATAATGCATAAACCATCTTGGATGGAAGGCACCTGTGGAGATAAATGCGTAATCAATCGATTTAAATTTTTTACCGAATTCTTTAAACAGACCTGAGTAGCCTGTATCGCCACAGATAAATATTTTTTTTCCATCTGTATCTATTAAATAAGAACCCCAGAGTGAACTGTTTACGTCGCTAAAAAGTCTTCTGGACCAGTGCTGTGACGGAAGAAAAGTAATTTTTACATCATCAATTATGATTTCATTCCACCAGTCAAGTTCCTTAACAATTAACTCTTCTCCTCTCATATTTTTAATTTCATCAGATAAACCCAATGGAACAATAAACCTTGCGTTTTCAGGAAAACTTTTAATACTTTTTTTGTCGAGATGGTCATAGTGATTATGAGTCAGCAGAATTATGACATCACCATTAATTTTTGCAGCTTCTTCATAATTCAGTGCAGCCTGTGTTCTTCTTTTTTTAACAAATGGTATTTCTCCGAGTACAGGATCGATCAACAGAATTTTTCCTGAAGTTTTTAACAGGATAGATGCATGACCAATCCAGGAAACGAAATTATCATTTGAATTTATATATTCAGCAGTAATCGTTTTTACGTCAGGAAGAAAACTTTCCTCATCAGCAGTGTATAACTTTTTTTCAGAAAAGAAACGCCATTTCAGAACAGTAAAAAAGCTTTTTCTGTCCATTTTCATCCATGGATTAAAAAACTCTCCATCCTTATAATGCGGTGCATAAAAAAGAGAACGGTCAACGTTATTTACAGATTCTCTCCAGCTGTTTTCATCAAACAGCTTATCATTTTCATCATTTATACCATATACCAGAGAAACTGTCATAACTATACCTGCCGCTGCGAAGAGAACTTTTTTTATCTGTTTCATAGATTACTAATCCCTGCAAATATGTTTTAATTAGAATATAATTCAGGGATTTGTTGCAATAAAATTTCTGATTAAAAAATCATTCATGTTAAATTAAATCGCTCAAAACAGATCTTCATTCTCCTTTCTTCTGGCTTCAGCAAGAGCCTCCCGTATAGTCTTCTGGTCCTCTTCAAGTCTGCTGATTCGTATAAGCCTCTCTCTATCATCCGGTTCTGATTCTCCGGCTCTCCTCTCTTCTATTATAGCATTACGCAGGGATCTTTCATCCTCCTGGAGCCTTCTAATCCTGATTAGCTTGTCCCTGTCAGGAAGCAGGGTCTCACTAAGTTTCCGCAGTTCAATGATTTTTTCACGAATATTCTTTTCATCTTCTTCCAGTTTTCGTATGCGTATAATCCTGTCTCTATCAGAAGAATCAAGTTCCTGGATTCTTCTTTCTTCAATCAACTCATCCCTTATGGATTTTTGATCCTCCTCCATGCGTCTTAATTGAATTAGCCTGTCACGCTCATTCTGTTCCATTTCAGCAAGTTTACGCTCTTCAATTATTGCTTCACGCAGGGCATTTTCATCCTCCTCCAGTCTTCTGACTCTTATTAGATTTTCCCTGGGGAGCTGTTTGTTCTCCTCAGCTTTTCTCTGAAGAATAAGATTACGCCTCAATGATTCCGCATCTTCTTCGTATCGCCTGAGACGTATAATTCTATCCCTGTCATTCTCTTCAAGTTCCTGCAGCCTCCTTTCTATTATCAGAACATCCCGTAATGTTTTTTCATCTTCTTCAAGACGTTTTAATCTGATGATTCTTTCCCTGTCCGCAGGATCCATTTCGTGTTGTTTCTTCTCTTCGATCAATTCATCTCTTATAGATTTTTGATCTTCCTGTAATCGCCGGAGACGAATGAGCCTTTCCCTGTCACGCTCAGCCATTTCAGAAAGTTTAAGTTTTTCACTCATCGTTTCACTGTTATTTTTTTCATCCTCTTCAGCCCGCCTTACCCTGATAAGTTCATCTCTTTCAGATAAATCTTCATGCTGACGTCTCTCTTTAATTATACTCTCCCTGTCAGGATTATCCTCATCAGGAATATGCTTCCGGTAATTTTCATCATCAAATTCATTCATGTGCTCCGGAGTTGCCATAAATCACCTCCTTCGGAATTCGTATGAAGTAAATATAAACTAAAAATTTGAAAAAAACTAAAAAAGAGATTAAAAGCACGGGAGATACTTAATAAAAAACCCGGTATATGTTTACCGGGTTTTTTATTAAGTATGAATGTGTATCTATTCATAAAAATTATCCATTGGAGTAATATACTCCATCATCCTGTGGATTTCCTCTTCTTTAGGAAAATTCTCGAACATCTTTTTTTCCTCTTCAACTGTACCATTTTCGGATTCATTGACGAGTTTACCGATTAAAGTTTCAATATCCTTATCGGTATTGCCGTGAATTATAAGGAGATTAGGCCCGGTTCCTACTCCCCAATGAAAACCGTCATCTATGGTTGCCATGAAGGTTTCTGTTATACCATCGCCATCTGCATCCTCGCAATAATAAACTGTTTCATCACCGGCTTTCGCTGAAGCTGATTTAAAAAATCGCTGTTTTATATCGTTAGGATTATCAGGATTTACTCTAACTGAAAGTAATCGTTTTTTTATTGTTAAATGTGACTCACCACGATTTTTCATTAAAGTTCTGAATTTATCAACATGCAGTTTTATAAATTTATCACGAACTGATTTATAAAATTGACCGAAATTAGATGTTACAAATTCTTCATTAGTATTTTTAAGAAGGTCACTCCGTCTGTATATTATGCGTACATAATCCGGCTTACCATTTATTTTGTTGAGCCAGAAATCATTATTTTCTATATATTTGTTTTCTGCATCCATTACGATTTTTTTCATCTGAACATCTGAAACAATATCATAACCGTCAACAAGGTGATATATTTTGTTTTCTTTAATAATTATAAGGTTTTCCACTGAATTATCTTTCATCTGTTCTTCCGGGTTTTCAATCCTCTGAAATGCAATACGATCTTCATTATACCTGGAAATTTTATCCGGATCAAGAATCAGATATTCTTTTTCTTTTGATATTGAAACTCCTGATAAAAATAGAAGCAGGATTACTATGACCAAACCATTAAATTTCCGCATATACCATTCCTTATGATACTGTTGTTCGAATAAATGTATAATTCTATTATTTAATCGGGAAATATTAAAATAAAATTAAGTAAATAATAATAGTAGCAGTATGCAGAATCTGCTTAATCCATTTTAAAGGATCTTTCGTTAGTTATAATTATCCGTGAAATACTAATTGACATTAAGGAAAAAATACACTTAATATGGAGTTTCTCATTTACTGCAAGATGTTAAAAATTTAATCAACCGGTGTTCAAATGAAGAATTTATTCTATTTAATTATTATAACACTATTCCTGTTTAACGGGGCTTGTGAAACTGCAAAAAAACAAACAAGGAAAACTGAGCCATCCAGTGAACAGGTGACAGATAACAAGCTGGAAGCAGATAAACAGGTTAACATCCGTACCTCCGATGAAAAAGAAAAAGCCGATTCAAAGAAAACCGTTTTGAGGTCTAAAAATTATAAATATGAAGGGGAAACCGCTGACGGAAAACCTCATGGAAAAGGTAAGCTTTCTATTTATAATGATGACGGAAGCCTTAAATCTGAAATCGAAGGAGAATTTTCTAACGGTAAAACTAAAGGTGAAGTACTGGTTACCAATTATGATAAAAACGGTAAAGTTTCAAGCAGATTCAAAGGTACAATGAAAGACGGTTCCTTTGATAAATATGACAAAGGCACGCTTACTAAATATGATTCCAATGGTAAAATAATCAGTTCCTATTCCGGAGATTATAAAGATAATAAGCCTCACGGCAAAGGTGAACTGATAAAATACAGCAGCAACGGTAAAATAGAAAGCAGATACATCGGAAATTTCAGCAATGGTCTGCCTGACGGCCCTGGTGTGTTATATGAATATGATAAAGACGGCAATCTGGCCAGGAAAATTGAAGGAAATTTTTTCGAAGGCAGGCCAAGCGGAAAGGTTACGATCTCTAATTACGATAAATCAGGTAATCTCATCAGCACAATAACCGGTGAATACAGAAATGGAAAAATTTACGGGAATGCCGGCATCATTACCTTTGACAGCAGCGGTAAAAAAATCTCTGAATATACGGGAGAAATCGAAAACGGTAAACCGCAGGGTAAAGGAGTTCTTGTTACATATGACAGTGAAGGGAGGGTCACATCAAAGTACACCGGTAATTTTAATTCTGGTTTACCTGAGGGTTCAGGAAAATTAACAGTATATGATAAAGACGGAAAAGTTAAATCTGAATATGCTGGAAACTTCAAAAACGGACGGTTTGATGGGAAAGGCGTACTGACCGGTTATGATTCGAAAGGGAAAATAATTACCAGATATGAAGGCTCATTTAAAAACGGGGAAAAGGATGGAGAAGGTACTCACTCTGAATTTGACGAAAGAGGGATACTACGTTCCAGGTATATAGGAGAATATAAAAACGGTAATCGTCACGGCCAGGGGTCTTTTTTTCAATATGATGAAAGGGGAATTCTTGTAAAAAAATATCTTGGCACATTCAGCGATGATAAAATGACTGGAGAAGGTGTCCTGTTTGTTTATGACAGGAATGGCAAACTGATAACTAAATATCTCGGACAGGTTGTGGATGGTATTCCTGAAGGTGAAGGAACGCTCTTTACTTATGATAAAAACGGAAATATAATATCTAAATATACCGGGCATTTTAAAAATTCCGGGATGAATGGTGAGGGAACTCTTTTTACATATGACTCAAAGGGTAAACTTTTGAGTAAAGTTTACGGAGATTGGGCTGAGGGATCTCTTAAGGGTGAAAAATCTCCATCATCCGGTGACGGGGATTCATATACCGGAGAGTGGCTGAACGGGCGTAAACATGGATATGGAATTTATACCTGGGGACGTAAATCAAGATGGTTTGGCGCAAAATATATTGGAAATTTTGAAAATGATCAAAAAACAAATCATGGAGCGCTTATACTCCCTTCTGGTGATAAATATGTCGGA
The DNA here is from genome assembly GCA_036821145.1 of Spirochaetota bacterium. Taxonomy (GTDB): domain Bacteria; phylum Spirochaetota; class UBA4802; order UBA4802; family UBA5550; genus UBA5550. Next base: position 50,998 of record DAISJZ010000001.1, on the reverse strand, counting down.
GGTTTTAAAAAAGATAAACTTCACGGTAAAGGCGTCTGGTATTACTCAGATGGTTCCAGATTTATAGGTGAATTTATTGACGGGAAATGTGAGAACAAGGGGATAAAAATCTGGGCTGATGGTACAAGGTACATTTCTGCAATAGACAGTTACTATCATAGTGAAAAAAATGCATATATGCCTAATGCTGAAGGAGACAAGTATAAAACCTGTACGATTGATGACAGATCAAAAAATGGTAAATCTACATATATATGGGAAGCTGAAAAATCTCCGGATAAAATAACAGGAGATGTTGAAGTTGAATGGAGTCCGGTTAATTAGTTACACTTATATCCGTGAATTGTAAAAAAATCTTTACTTTTTAGAAATCAGGCATAAATCATTAAAAAACTAAATAGATGAGAATAATATGAAAACAGTTACTCTTGAGCAAAAAAAACTTTCGCTTGTTAATGACGGAGAGCTTGAATTATTCTTTGTTGGTACCGGCAGCGCTTTCACAAAAAGACAATACCAGACAAATCTTCTTATAGTTAAAGGAAAAGATCATCTTTTAATAGATTGCGGAACGAAATGTCCTCAGGCTCTCTCTGAACTGGATCTCCCTGTCACAGAGATACAAAATTTTCTCATAACCCATTCACATGCTGATCATATCGGGGGACTCGAAGAAGTGTCTCTAATGGGGAGATATTTTACCCGCAAGAAACCGAAAATGGTTATAACAGAAACATATCAGCATATACTCTGGGATATGTCTATGAGAGGAGGATGTGAATATAATGAGGATGATGCCGGCGATGTTCTTCACTTCAAAGATTTCTGGGATATAATAAGACCGCAATGGCTCCCTGATTATAACCGGGAGACTTATGGAGTTAAAGTTGGTAATATCGATATAAAAATTATGAGGACAAAACATATCCCTGACTCATCTTATGACTGGCAGAGTTCATTCTGGAGCTGTGGTGTAATAATCGATGACCGTGTTTTTTTTACAAGCGATACGCGATATGATCACGATCTGGTTGACCATTATGAAAGTAAATTTAATTTCGAAGCAATTTTTCATGATTGTCAGTTCTTTACCGGAGGAGTACACGCTTCAATTGATGAGTTAAACAACTTCCCTGCAGATACAAAAAAGAAAATGTACCTTACTCATTATGGAGATAACTGGGAGGAAAATGAAGGAAAAGTATCATCATACGGATTTGCCGGACTGGCTAAACAGCATGTTTTTTACACTTTTTAATATTAGGACGGTAAATTATTCCTTTAAAAAAGAAATGGTATCCCACGGATACCATTTCTTTTTTAAACAAGGTTCATATGAATTTATATCACTTTGACAGCGACTGCCCTTTGACCTTTATCAGAATCTTCAATTTGAAAATCTACCTTGTCACCTTCTCGGAGACTTTTAAACCCATCACCTGTTATACCTGTATAATGGACAAAAATATCTCCCCCCTCATCCTTTGATATAAAACCAAAGCCTTTCTTTTCATTGAACCATTTTACAACACCACTCGGCATAGAGAAAACTCCTTAAAAAGTAATAAGTTTTATTTACAGTAACACTGCCAGTAACAAAGCAATAAGATTATTACAGCAATATAGTAATTGTAAATATTTAATCTTGATCATTCTAAATTATTAACTTTTTTTTGTCAAAATTATTTTGCATAATAAAATAAATATCCCCCGTAATATATTGAAGTTTACGGGGGTTTTGCGGTTGTAAAAGGAGGTTATATTTAAAAATGTTCTTTTTCTGTTTTGTTGATGCCAAAACTTTTTTGTTACATCAATTTTTCAACTTTTTTTATAAGCTTTAAAATTGAAAATGTTAGAAGCAACACTACCTGGTTATATCAGTTTTAAGTTTTTGTCCGGGTGTAATAAATTCAGGTTTTTCAATAATATCTTTATTTCTGTCATAAAGCTCTTTCCATTTTGAAGGATCTCCATACAGCCTGCTGCTGATATCGAATAATGTATCTTTTGGCTGTACAATATATTCATTTTCACCTGCTGTTACAGAAACATTTTCCTGCTGCCGGTCGGTTTCCTTTGTCTGTTCTGCTGTCTGCTCAACTTTAACCGGTTCATTAATTTTTGCAGTTCCTGTAAATAAAGCTGTCAGCCTGTCTGAATAAAGATAAAGAAGAAAAAGAATAAGAGCTATTATTATAAAATAAAGATAATATTTAGCCATGAATTCTTTAAAACCGAAAATATCATCATCAGCAGCCGGACCGCCTTCTTCAAGAATTACATGTTCGTTTTTTTCAAGATTAGCGAAATTACTGAAAAAATCCTCTGCGGATTTTGTAAATTTATAATGTTCGAAAATGTAATTCAAAGTTCTCGCTTCTATTTCTGTTATTTTACCTGCGTCAGAAGCTTTGCCGATTATTTTTCTTGCATCCGCAAGAGAAATAATTGCGTCACGCTTTTTATTAACAGAATTGTCAGCCATATCAAGCATCGCTCTGTCGTAATGTTTTCCGTTTATCGTCCTGTAATATGATGACATATTCAACCTCCCATCTTTAATACTAATAAATAATAAATCCCTGAATAAATCAATAAGAAGATATAAATTTTATTATAAAAAATAATTATAGACTTTAATTGTAATTTGCTATAAAATCTGTCGAGTTAAGGAGGAAAATATGGAATATTTAAAAAGATTTTATTCTCATGTCAAAGGAATGATATGGTTCCTGAAACTTAAAAACAGGCAGGAGATTTCTGCCGGCAGTATAATCGAAAAACAGGCTGCGAAACATAAAGATAAAGCCCTGATTCTCTTTGAAGACAGAATGATTAGCTATACCGGATTCAATGAAGCAGCAAACCGTTATTCACATCTTTTTCAGAAACGTGGTTTTATAAAAGGAGACACGGTTGCTCTTCTAATGGACAACAGGCCGGAATTTCTCATAATACATGCAGGACTTGCCAAAATCGGAGTTATACCGGCTCTTCTGAATAACAATATTAAAGGTCATACTCTTGTACATGCCATAAATATTGCAGACGCGAGAGCCCTTATAATAGGACATGAATATCTTGATGAAATCAAAAAAATCAGAAAAGATATTAAACTTAAAAAGCCGGGTACAATCTTTGTAGAGTGTGAGGAGAAAAAGATAAAAGTTACAGCGGGGTTTGAAGATCTTGCCCCTCTCCTCTCATCCGAGCCTGTTTCTAATCCCGTAATTCAACCTCCCATTAATTCAAAAGATACTCTTGAATATATTTATACTTCAGGGACAACTGGAATGCCTAAAGCAACAGAGCTTAAGCATCAGAAATGGCTTCAATTAGGTTATGCTGCCGGCGGCTTCAGTCTCCGGGCATTATCAACTGATGTTCAATATATGTGTCTTCCCCTTTATCATAATAGTGGTATTAATATTGCATGGCCTACAGCTGTAATGCATGGCGGTACGTTTGCCATGAGGCGTAAATTTTCAGCAACTGCATTCTGGGATGATATTAGAAAATATAATGCAACTTTATTTATATATATAGGTGAACTCTGCAGGTATCTTAATAATCAGCCTCCAAAAACTGACGACGGGGATAATCCATTGAAATATATTCTTGGTAACGGGATGAGAGGTGACTACTGGGTTGAGTTTCAAAACCGGTTTAAAATAGAAAAAATAATAGAGGTTTATGGTGCAACAGAGGGTGTTGGTGCATTATCCAACCTAAAAGGTGTTCCGGGAATGATAGGCCGTCTCACTGCTGCAGGTATCCGTATGGGTGAAGTTGTTAAATATGATATTGAAAAAGAAGAAATCTTAAGAAATGATAAAGGCTTCGCAATCAAATGCAAACCTGGAGAAAACGGACTGTTCCTTGCCGCAATCAACAATACAAACCCTTTTTCCGGTTATAAAAACAATAAAGATGCGACTAACTCAAAAATTATAGAAAATGTATTCAGGAAAGGTGACAGATATTTTGTCAGCGGTGATCTTTTTAAGCTTCATAAAAAGGACTATGTATCATTTGTTGACAGGCTTGGTGATACCTTTAAATGGAAAGGTGAAGTTGTTGCAACAAATGAAGTATCTGATATATTAAGCAGGTTTGGTACATTTGAAGATTCAAATGTATATGGAGTTACTGTTAAAAACACGGAAGGTAGAGCAGGTATGGCCGCGCTTACACTGTTAAAAGGGAAAAAACTTAATGCGGCTACTTTTTCAAAATATGTTTCTGAGAACCTGCCTGTATATGCCCGTCCTTACTTTATAAGGATTAGAAAAGAAAAAGATGCAACAACAAGTTTTAAGCAGATAAAATCGCATCTGCAAAATGAAGGTTTTGACCCGCAAAAAATTAAAGACCCTTTATATTTTTTTGAACCCTCAAAAGAGAAATATATAAAATTAACTCCAAAGGTTTATGCGGATATACAAAAAGGTGTTTACAGGTTTTAAAAATAATAATTGTACAGGATACTTCATAGTAGAAGTTTCCTGTACAAGCTACCTCAGATGGGTCTTAATCAGAAAGCTCCCAGCTGGCATTTGAAAATTTTAATCTTAAGTTTTTCACATGCACAAGCCACATCCAGCTTGCTTATCTTCAACTCTGATGCAATACTCCATGCAGCCGCACATGGCAATTTTTCATCTTCGAGCAGTTCAAAAATTTTATCCTCAAGTGTTTCTGATACAGTTTCAGCAGGTCTGACAATTTTTGAACTGCCATGTCCGAAAAGACCGAGCTGGCATTCTTTCAGTTTGATTTTATTACTATCAATTGCCATTCCTAATATATCAGGAAATATACTGTATTCATTTGCAATTTTGAATGCTTGAGCGCAGGACATTGAACCGTTAGATGCATTATTATTTATAATCGTGCTGATATCAGTTTTTTCAGAAAAACTCATTTGTAATCTCCTGTATGATCAAAATAATATTTCTCAGCATCTGCCCATAATTTTTCGAGCTGATAGTAGCTTCTCATTTCTTCTGTGAATATATGTGCAATAATCTCTCCGAAATCAATAATAATCCATTCAGAGTTATAATCAGGATTGCCGTAAAGTTTTAATCCCTCGGAAATTGCGAATCTTTCAAGTTCTCTTGCAAGAGAACGGCAGTGAATTTTTGAGTTCCCCGTGGCAATAATAAAATAATTTAAATAAGAATTAACTTTTCTCAGATCCATAAATACAGGATTATCAGCTTTTTTGTCATCAAGAAAATTCAGGCATTTTTTCCCGAGTTCAATAATAGTGGTATCAGTTTCCTTTTTTGTCACCTGCCATATCCTCACCGATTATAATTAAAACATTACTTAGTTGTGTTGTGTCAGTTACAAAGTAGATTTTATTGATACCTGTAACCTCTGCAGTTTTATTTGCTGCTTTAATATCACATTTTCTGCAGATAATAATAGAATCCTTCATAAAAGGAAAATTTGAGGTACCGAATTCAATAACGTTAAGTCCATCTCTTATGAGATCATTTCTCATCTTCCTTGCAAGACCCGGAATATTTGTGCCGTTAAGTATTTTTATTTTAACATTAGGATCCGAATCTGTATCTGTAACAATTTTTGTTAAGAATTCCTGCTGATAGGTTCTGTAACTGATTTCATCAACAACATAAAGCCCGTTACTAAATCCACCAGGAAGAAGTGTCGAGTCAACATTGCCCTTTTCAAAAACGATTTCTGCTATTGATAATATTTCCTGCGGCATCAGATTTGTTTTAATATTTTTGAAAACCTCATTGATAAACTCTTCATTAAGAAATTTTTTAAGCTTATCACGATCCATGTATAATGTAAGGAGTATATCCAGAATTCTGTCATATTTCATATATATGGAGTTCTGTTCAGCGCTGTTGATGTATTTTGCAGTTTTTTCTCCATCAAAATATGAAAGACCGAATTTTAAATTTTCAGCCAGTCCAATCTGATCAATTAAAAAAAGGTTCATGCCTTCAAGTAAATCGACTGAACGTATAACATCCGGGGAATAAATTTTGATATAAAACGGTACATTAAGCTGTATATCTTTTTTTAAAGTATCTTTTATTTTATCGAAATAGTAAAAATCAATTTCAGAAATTTTTTTAACTTTTGTACCGTCATCATTCATCATGATCCGGTAATCCGGCGGTATAAATGTAATTCCAATATTATTATTTGCCGGATTAATTGACGCAATGGCAAAAAAAGAAAACGTATTTTCGTTGTATACATTTCTACCGGCGATTAGAATATTAATAAGTCCATTCTTACTTATAATATCATCCACTACATTTCTGGTTCCTTTGCGGTATGTATTTATTCCCAGGAACAGCAGGATAACTGTTCCTGCAATTATGGCAATCTTGATCTTTTTATTCAAACCCTGTATAACCTCTTTTTATGAATATAGTCAGCGACATTATCCGGAGTAAGATATCTGATAGATAAATTATTTTTTATTCGATCCCTTATCATGGTGGAGCTGATTTCAATCAGGGGGTTTTCAAAAACATTTACTTCACCTGCTAACGAAAAAATATCATCCCTTAGAGCCTCGCTTCCGGGTCGTTTTATTACAATTATCGGTATGTCTGCCAATATTTGTTTATAAGACTTCCATGTGTCAAGTTCATTAAATGAATCTGAACCGATAATAAGATACAATTTATCATCATGATACATTCCATGCAGCTCTTCCAGGGTGATAATTGTATATGAAGGGGTCTCTCTGTTTATTTCGATACCTGATACTTCGATAAAAGGATTATCTGAAAACGCAATCTTAACCATCTCAAGCCGGTCAGTTGTTTCAATTCTATCGTTTATACTTTTGTGAACCGGTTTTTTTGCAGGTATTACAAGTACTCTATCAAGTGAATATTTCTCCCTGATAAACTCAAGATTTATCATATGACCGAAATGTATTGGATTGAATGTCCCTCCGAAAATTCCTATACGTCTGATATTATCTCACCTCACCGTTTCCGTAAATGATATATTTGAGAGTTGTGAGACCTTCAATACCCATAGCACCCCTTGCATGAAGTTTTTGAGTAGAGATTCCAACTTCAGCACCAAGTCCGAATTCCCCTCCATCATGAAATCTGGTTGATGCATTTACCATAACTGCAGCGGAATCTATTTCTTTTAAAAAACGTTCGGAATTATAATAATCCGATGTGACAATTGTTTCAGTATGGCCTGAATTATACCGGCTGATATGATCAATCGCTTCATCAAAAGAAGATACAATTTTAACTGATATGATTAATTCGAGGTATTCCGTACTCCAGTCTTTATCTTCAGCAGGCCTGATTTGCGGTGTAAGGCTCATCGTTTTTTTACATCCGCGGACCTCAACCCCATTATCTATAAGGCATTGAACAAGTGCAACAGTATGAGGATATTTTTCATGGATCAGCAGCGTTTCTGCGGCATTACATGCGCTTGGCCTTTGGACTTTTGAGTTAATTGTAATTCTTTCAGCAGTCTCTTTCACAGCTGTTTCATCGATAAAAATATGACAAACACCTTTTTCATGTTTTAAAACCGGTATTGTTGATTCCCGGGTAACCATACTGATAAGGCCTTCACCGCCCCTCGGTATCACTATATCGATATCTTTATCTTTTTTTAAGAGTATCGGAACGAGGGAACGATCCAGATTTTCCATTAGATTTACAATGTTTTCCGGTTGTCCGTATTCCTTAATAGAATTTCTGATTATATTGGCAAAGGCCATGTTGGAATGGACAGCCTCCTCCCCGCCTCTTAATAATGCAACGTTACCTGATTTGATGCAAAGTGCGGCAATATCTACGGTTACATTGGGTCTTGATTCATAAATAACTGCGACAACTCCAAGAGGAATACGCATCTGCCCTACCCTTATACCGGATGGAACAACTTTCATATTTTCAATTCTTCCTACCGGATCCGGAAAATTCGCAATCTCTTCAACGGAAACAGCAATCCCCTCAATTCTTTTTTCATCAAGCAGTAACCTGTCATAAAAAGCGTTTGTTACACCCTGTTTTTTCGCATTTTCAAGATCTTTTTTATTTTCTGAAATGATATAACTTTTATTCTCGCGAAGTTTACGGGCTAAACTCATAAGGATATTATTCTTATCATTTGTACTAAGTCCGGCTGCTGTACGAACAGCGCTTTTAGCACTCGCACAAAGATCATCAACATAACTATTGGAAGCATGACTTACTGACATATATAATAACTCCGGAAAATATTACTTTTTCATTCTTGATTTAAGGTTGCTTTTGGAAATTACATAATAAACTGTTGCATGAGTTTCAGAAAGTTCCATCTTTTTAACCGAACCATCTAAATCCGGAGCGACAGTATCGTCGAACCGTTCTTTTGTATAGAAATAAGCGTTTAGAATTGCTGCTCTTTTCGCTGACTCATCTTTTTGTATACCGGTAAGGCCTTCCTTTGGTAAACCGATACATACAATTTCATATTCATTCGGGGAAACGAAACCCTCTTTAACAAGAGTAGGTATATTCTGAACATTTTTTATGTCATCGCTGGAACATGCTAAGTATTGCACCACTGAAAGTAAAATTGTGAATAATATAACCTTTTTCATTGTTATTCTCCCTGGGGTTGAATTTTTGTATTGTGAATCAATTCAAAACTCTCTATTTTTCTCTGTAAATATATTTTTAAAGATCCAGTACTGATATCGTAAAGTTTTTTAAAGAAATAAATTTTCTCTTCAGAAGTTTCCTCATCTGCAATCCAGATTATTGTTTTTTTTATGATATCAGATTTTTCAAGCTCATATCGTTTAAAAAGAAAATCAAAATCTCTCAAGCCGGTTGCCCTGTACGAGTAATATCCCTCAAGACGTTTTAATTCATTTTCGCTGTTAAGCAGAATGTATGTATCGAAAAGATTTTTTGAAGGGGTAAAAATAAAGGCAGATAGGCCAATTTCACCTCTCATAAGCCGGTTTACAATTAGGGTACCATAACCCCATCCTGTAAAAACTCCCGATAAAAGTAATAATAAAACTACAAATATGAATTTTTTCGTATCTTCCATTAACAACTCACTACCAGTACTAATTCAATATGTCAATCTTTGTTTACTTGACAAAAAAATACTCTCTTTATTGACTAAAAATTCATTTATTTAAACATCTTTATATCCAGTAAAACCTCATGAGGAAATTTATGCAATACGAATCTGTCATAGGCCTTGAAGTACATGTCCAGCTGAATACTGAAACTAAGATATTCTGCGGCTGTTCCACAAAATTCGGTGCTGAACCGAACAGCCAGACATGTCCCGTTTGCCTGGGACTTCCCGGTGTGCTGCCTGTGCTTAATGAAGAGGCTCTGAAAAAGGGTATACTTGCCGGGATCGCGCTTAATTGTGAGGTGTCAGAATACAGCAAGTTTGACAGAAAAAATTATTTTTATCCGGACCTCCCGAAGGCATATCAGATTTCGCAGTATGATATGCCTGTCTGTAAAAAAGGTTACATTGATATTGCAACTGATAATGGTATGAAGCGTATTGGTATAACCAGGCTCCACCTTGAAGAGGATGCCGGAAAATCTATCCACTCCGAAGATAAAAGTGAAAATGCATCATTCGTAGATCTCAACAGAACCGGAATACCTCTTGCAGAGATCGTTTCAGAGCCGGATATGAGAACAGCGGATGAGGCCTATAATTATCTACAGAAGATTAAATCAATAATCAAATATACAGGCGTATCTGATGTAAACATGGAAGAAGGGAGCCTTAGATGTGATGTGAATATATCTGTCCGTCTTAAAGGTGAAGAGAAGTTCGGAGAAAAAGTCGAAGTAAAAAATCTTAACTCATTCAAAGCCGTAAAGGCTGCAATCAGTTATGAATTCGACAGACAGGTTGATCTCATAGAATCAGGTGAAAAAAATCTTATAATTCAGGAAACCAGGTTATGGGACCCTGAAAAACAGATAACCTTCAGCATGAGATCAAAAGAGGATGCCCATGACTACAGATATTTTCCTGACCCGGACCTCACACCTGTTCTTATAACACCCGATTTCGTGGATCAGCTGAAAAAATCACTCCCCGAACTCCCTGACCGGAAGCGGGAACGTTTTACAGAGGAATACAGTATTCCTCTGTATGATGCTGAAGTGCTTACTTCTGTACGACAGTTATCTGAATACTATGAGGATGTTATTAAACACGGTGCAAACCCCAAAAAAGCATCAAACTGGATTATGAGTGAACTTATGGGGCAGATCCAGGATCCTGAAGATATTATGAATTTCCCTGTTAAAGCTGCGGATCTGGCCTCACTTCTAAAATTAATTGATAATGATACCATAAGCGGCAAGATCGCAAAAACTGTTTTCAGAGATATGATTGAAACAGGTAAAAAGCCTGAAATAATAATTGAAGAGAAAGGACTAAAACAGGTTTCCGATACTTCCGAAATTGAAACTATTATTGAGAAAGTACTTCTTTCAAATGAGCAGTCTGTTAATGATTTCAGAAACGGAAAAGAGAAAGCCATGGGCTTCCTTGTGGGACAGGTTATGAAGGAATCAAGGGGTAAGGCAAATCCCCAGATTGTTAATGAAATACTAATTAAGAAACTCAAAGGATAAGGTGCATTATGAATCCGATTACTAAAATTGATATTCCTGAAGTAAAAAAAATTTATAGCGGAAAAGTCCGGGATCTTTACCCGATTGATGAAGAGCATATGCTTATTGTGTCCACTGATAGAATATCTGCTTTCGATTATATCTTCCCGAATGGGATTCCGGGGAAAGGTATCATATTAAACACTATATCTTCTCTCTGGTTTAAAAATATGAGTTTCATTAAAAACCACATTGTCGAAGATAATTTCAGCAATTTCCCTGCTCCCTATTCAAATTACCCTGAGTTATTCAAAGACAGGGCTGTTATTGTAAAAAAGACAAAACGGATAGATTTCGAATGCGTTGCAAGGGGATACATTATCGGAAGCGGCTGGAAAGAATATAATGAAAAGGGCTCAGTTTCCGGTGTAGAGCTCCCCTCCGGTCTGAAGATGGCTGAAAAACTCCCTGAAACAATCTTTACCCCCGCGACAAAAGCGGATGTCGGTCACGATATGAATGTATCAATTGATATCGTGAAAGAAACAATTGGAGAAAAAGATACCGGATTACTGAAAGAGATGACTATTAAAACCTATGAATTCGGACGCTCCATGCTCAGTCAAGCCGGTATAATTCTGGCTGATACAAAATTTGAATTCGGTTATTATAATGGAGAGATAATTCTAATTGATGAGGCAATGACCCCTGACAGTTCAAGATTCTGGGATATGGAAAAATATGAAGTCGGAAAATCCCCGGTAAGTTTTGACAAACAGTTCATCAGGGATTATATTGATACTACGCCATGGGATAAAAATTCGCCGCCGCCTCCGCTTCCTGAGGAAATTGTAACAAAAACAGCGGAATTATATGGTGAGATTCTTAACAGAATAAAGGTTTTGTTTAGTTAATAACTTTGAAAAAGTATTTTTAATCAATTCAAGTTACGCAGGTTTATTTACGATAATATATCAAAGTGATAATATTTTTTATGGAGCTTGAAAGTGCCTACAACAAATCCCTACAATCAGTATAAACAGACACAAATTACTACAGCAAACCAGGGTAAGCTGATAGTAATGCTTTATGATGGTGCGATTAAGTTTCTTAATATTGCTATTGAAAATATGGAACCTAAAAGCTATGATGTTGTTAATAATAACATCATTAAAGCACAGGACATCATTACAGAACTCCTGCTTTCTCTCAATATGGAGGATGGAGGTGAAATTTCACAAAATCTTTTTAATCTCTATATGTATTTCAAGCGGCAGCTTCTTGAAGCAAATATAAGAAAAGATCCTGAAATAGTTAAACATGTATTAAAGCTTCTAAAAGAACTTAGAGACGCATGGGATCAGATTTCTGCGACTGAAACAAGATCTGATAAAAATATGAATATCGGATCAAAAGGGAATTTCAGTATTGAGGGATGATCTCTCTGCAATTATTGACAATATAATACATTGTCAGAATAAAAAAATCGATCTACTGACCGATTTCCGGAACAAAGAATTTGAACTTAAACAACAGCTTCACGGCAAAATCGAAGATTCAATTATTGATATTATTAACTTCGAAAATGAAATAATTGAAAAAATTGATCTCTGTGATTATGATATTTCTGTAAATACTGATGAAGTAAAAAACAGAACCGGTATTGATCCTTATGATAACTTACTAACTAAAAATTCAAATAATGAAATAAAATTGAATCAATTAATAAATAATAAAAGAATAATAGATGGAATGCTGAGTGATATAAACAGGATCAGGAATGAAAACATAAAAACAATGGAACAGATTTCAATTGAAACTTCACTTTCCAGTGATGAACTTAACAGAATGGATAAAATTAAGAATAAATTTTCTAAAGATCTTCGATCTTCCTGGTTTTAAGAATATCCTCTCTTCTCTTTTTCATCTCTTCGTAATCAAAATAATATCTTTTACGGTTATAATATTTTTTAAATACAGTCTGGTATTTTCTGGAGTTAAAATACTTTTTCATTCGTTTCGACACATAAAAAATCTGTTCCCCGGGTTCATACTTCGCAGGTTCATTTTTATATCTTTCAATTATTGTACTGGTAATTACACCCCAGGATATATCTGAAAGCGTATAAGCGGCCAGATCCCGCATAACAGCTCTGAGTATACCTTCATGGACAGGGTCAAAAAACTTGAATTTTTTAGAATAGATCATCGCACCATGCATGTGGTCCGGAATATCAAGAAAGCCGTCTTTAAACACCTGTTTTGCCATATGATACAGCAGATCGAAGCAATATCGCATAACACCAAGACCGGGACTTATCTGTCCGGGTAGTTGGGGCTTATTGGGATCGAAATCCTTTTGCGGATTTTTAGCAGATAACCATTCTATAACAATCATTTCATACTGGACAGGTTCTTTGTTGTTCGGTAAAAATTTTTTTTCCGGTATAAAAGTTGTTTCACTTAAACGGAGATCAATCAGCAGCATCTCCGGTTTAATTTCCTGCCAGTAAAGTTTAAAATAATATATCTGATTTTGATCCTTATCAAGATCAATAAGAAGGTCCTTAAAGCCCAGATTATTGAGATGTTCGGTTAATCCGGTTTTATTCATCATTTCTAAAAGATCATTTTCATTAAATCTGCCCAGAAATAATTTTTTAGAACCGGAAAGACCGGGGAGAGATTCAAAAGTTTCACTGAAATCGATATCATCAAGTTTGATATCCATATTATTTTTAAAATTTAAATGTTTATCAAAAAACTTTTTTACTGTCCCGCGCTTCCTCTTGTGAGTTTTATTTTTCAATTAAGTCCTCACCCGGATATTTTTTTACTCTTCAGATAAGCATATAGAAACCTGTTAAGTTCCCCGTCAAAAACATAATCAATACTACCGGTTTCTTCACCGGTCCTATGATCCTTGACAAGGGTATAAGGCTGAAATACGTAAGAGCGGATCTGGTTTCCCCATGAAATATCCTTTTTCTCCCCCGCGGCTTCCAGCTTTTTCTCATCACTCTCTTTTTTATATAATTCATATATTCGCGCTTTCAGTACTTTCATAGCAAATGCTTTATTTTTGTGCTGAGAACGTTCATTCTGGCATTGTACGATTAAACCGGTAGGTAAATGGGTTATCCTTACCGCAGAATCAGTTCTATTGACATGCTGTCCACCGGCACCGGAAGCTCGGTATGTATCTATTTTAAGATCGTTTTCATTTATATCAACCTGGATATCATCATCTATATCAGGAATTACTTCAACAGATGCAAAAGAAGTATGTCTCCTCTTGTTAGCATCAAAGGGAGATATCCTGACAAGTCTATGCACACCCATCTCCCCTTTGAGAAAACCAAATGCGTATTCCCCCTTAATGAGAATAGTAGCATTTTTTATCCCGGCTTCCTCACCCTGCATAAAATCTATTATTTCTGTTTCAAAACCGTTTTTTTCTGCCCATCGTGTATACATTCTGAAAAGCATACTGGCCCAGTCCTGAGATTCAGTCCCCCCTGCTCCGGGATGTATTGAAAGGATTGCATCGTTTATATCATCTTTATCAGAGAGGAGTTCCCGGGTTTCAAGTTCATCGAAGCGGTTTTTCAGCTTTTCAAGATTTTCAGCTGCTTCAGAAAGGATTTCACTTTCACCTTCTTCAGCTGCAATTTCGACAAGCTCTATAGATTCAGAAATTTCAGCTTTAATTGATATCCAGGGATCAATCTTTTTTTTCAGTTTGCTAATTTCCTGATTCAGGTCTGTGAATCTGGTCTGATCTTTCCAGACTTCATCCCTCTGAACCTGCATTTCAAGCTCGCTTAATTCACGTTTTATTCTGTCAACACCGACGGAATTGTAGAGTTCATCAACCTTACCTTTTAAAGCTGAAAGTTCCTTCTGTATTTCTTTCACATCGATATTCTGCAAAACAGAGACTCCTGTAGATTACTTAACTTTTATTATTCTTTACCAATTTAATAAATCTCTTACAATGGTCAATCATAATAGAATTGAGAATTTTAAAAATCAAGGTAAATAAATAAAGTTTAGTTTTACCGGGAGAATTTAATCAGATGATTTGATAGGGCATTTTCAAGATCTTCTGACTCATTGAAGTGGACACCGAATACCTCGTTCCATACATATGCGTCTTCCATACATAAATAAATAAAAGTCTCCGGGAATAATTTTTTTAATCTGTCTGAAAGACCTCTGAAGATATCGATTCTATCCCTGGTGAGATACCGTAATTTTCCATCTACTCCCGGGAACATTTCTGCAACAGTAATCTTTTCATCAGGATATTTATGCTTTATGATATCCTTAAAACCGGGGCTATACCTGAAACATCCCAGGGATATCCACAATACACCTTCAGGTTTAATAAATTGATGCATGGCATCAATTACATCATAATAATCATCCATGAAACCCTTATACTTAATAACAGGGTCAAAATGAAATGCTGTATAATACCCGGACTTCTGAGCTGAAGCAGCAGCTGTCAGCCTTTCTTCTAAAGTTGCGGCGCCTGTTTCATATAAATTGATATTATAATTTGTATTAAGAGTCCATGCTAATACAGTATTACCTTTTTCTCTGATATTAAGAAGATGTTCGACATTTGCTGATTTGGTTTTAAATTCAAGAAAGAGTTTTTTATTACTGCAGGTTGATGAAATCAGTTCTTCAGCAATCCCGGTAACTTCATCAAACATAAGTGAGTCAGTAAACTCCCCGGTGCCGACACGAAGGTTACGGGGATAGGTTGAAACGTATTCATTTACAGATGTCGAAAGCTCATCAAGATTAACGAACTGCACTATTCCGAATGAATTGAGATATGAATTAAGGAAGCAGTATGTGCAGTCATAAAGGCAGTTGAAACATGTATTAAGAAGATAATAATTACAGCAGATAACATTATTTGATCCCGGGCATTTCTGAAATTTTCTCCCAAGAAATTCTTTTAGGATCAGCACCTCTTTTGAACAGTATCCCGCTTTAATATTTTCAAGAATTGTCCCTAATTCAAAATCATTTTTATATACTATAGTTTTTTTACCTGCAGCATAAGCAGAATTTATTATACGTTCAGCTATTTTATACTGCTGATAATGCTGCTCCTGATAAAGGATAAGCCGGATATCACTGAATTTTTTCAAAATTTTCCTGCCTGTATACTATTTTGTC
This sequence comes from Spirochaetota bacterium, assembly GCA_036821145.1. GTDB lineage: Bacteria > Spirochaetota > UBA4802 > UBA4802 > UBA5550 > UBA5550. The sequence continues at coordinate 35,165 of DAISJZ010000001.1, read as the reverse complement.
AGGACTTTGCTCAGGATGGATTTATCTTTTAATATTGAATGGCTGTTTATAAAATCTACAAAAATTGAAAAAAGTATCGGATCTAATTTTGTATTTTTATCAATAAAACTGGACAGCATGATTTCAAGTGCTTCATCAACGGAAAACTCACTATCTCTATATTTTCGTTTACTGTCAGTTAAAGCATCAAATACATCAACTATTTCAAGGATTTTTGCCGGGACATAGGCAAGAGCAAGCCCGCTTTTAATATCCTCCAGCTCATATGAGAGACAATAAACCGGTTCCTTATATTTTTTTATATTATCAGGGAAGAGTAATTTTGAAATGCCGTAGCCGGAATGATCGTTGTAGTATTCATGGTGAAGTGCAGCGAGATAAGCCACATCATGGTCGAACTCTCTTGTTTTTACAATCATGTTATAACTGATTGGAGCATGCCTCATTATTATTTTTCTGTCATACTTCTCTTCACCTTCAAAGTAATCTATATTATCAAGTTTACCGATATCATGAAGAAAAGCACCAATGCCGTATTGAAGAAGTTTATCCTGATCAATCTCCCTCATCCCCCCTTTAAAGACGTCCTCAAGACTTTCGGGTGGTGAAAGCGGGAATAACTTTTTATAATACTTATAGTATCTTGATTTAAATTCAGCGCGAATTTTTGAAATTTTTCCTTTTGCAAAGTACGAATTATAGTAATAGCAGAAAGGAAGAAAAATGAGAAAAACACAATTCATGTGATCAACTGTAGAACCTGTTGATTTTTCTCCAAGCAGATTAATGAAATTATTTGCAGCGGTGTTGTTTCTGATTATACCCATTACACTTTGAACAAGAATAGTGGTATTTTTAGCAATGTTTTTTATATGGTCGGGTGAAATAGATTTTGCTTCATTATAAAAATCATCAAAAGCAGCCTTATTAATAACAAATGCATCTGAAACAGCATTTATAAGATGGAGTAACGCGTTTGTATCAATAAAATTACCTGCGATTGGTCTGCTGATTAATGAATCGATTAACTGTTCAAATTCCTGCTCTCTTTTTTCAGGATGCATTTCAAGATATTTTTTTCTGCGCTCTGTATATGTGTCTGAAATTCCGCTATTATCTGTCCAGGGGTGCTGTGCAGCTGCTGCCGGTTTTATATCCGGCAGAGAAGAGGAAATTTTAATATTACTTTCCCATTTTTCATCTATGTAAAATATTATAGAAATGGATTCATTATTACCTATGAACTGTTCCAGTCTTTCGAGAGGAATTATAACAAGACTGCCGCTTTTATTCTTCCGCCATACTGGAATATTATTATTCTGAATTCTATTAATATTCTCTTTGAGGTCAGCAAGATTCAGTTCAATATATTTGATTTTTTTTTCACTCATATTCTAACGTTTTGACAAAATGTATTCTAATGCTTCGCTGGTGCTGAAAAATACTGCATAATAATCAAACATCTCAGGATTTGTCAGCATAAATTTTTGAAGGATATCCTCTTTTATTACAAGCACCATATAACCGGCTGTACGCTTAACAATACCGAGAGCTTTCATCAGGTAGCCGAAAGATTCAATTTTTATATTATTTACCTTACTTGCATCAAGAATATAATCATTGTAATCTGAAAATTCCTGCAATGATTTTTCTATAAGAGAATAAATCTCTTTAGAATCATTCTGTTCAACAGATTCAATAGTTATTGCCCCTGTTAAGACTTTGTTTTTACTGTCATAAGCATTTGTAAGTTTTTTTATTTCTCCCATAAAACCCCCTTAAAAATACCTTCATATAAAAAAGTCATATTTATTTTTTTTAATTGCCATAATGCATATAAAAATCATTTTTAACAGTTGTGAAAACTTTTTTCAATTACTAAATCATTCATAACCGGAAAATAAATCAAATGCATAATTTCCAGATTAAAAGCATAGAAGAAACAGAACAGAATATTCATAAAATTATATTCGAAAATGAAAAACAACTATATTTAATAGGTACAGCCCATGTTTCAAAAAATTCAGCTGAACTGGTTGAATCAAAAATTCTTGAAATTAAGCCGGATATAGTCTGCATCGAACTTGATGAACAGCGATTTAATAGCATAAAAAACAGAAATAAATATGAAAACATTGATATATTTAAAATTATAAAAAATAAACAGTTATTCTTCTTTATCGGCCAGTTTATAATGGCTTCCTTCCAGAAAAAAATATCTGAAAAAACCGGAAGCAGGCCTGGTGAAGAATTCATAAGAGCTATCAATGTATCTGAAACGAAGGGTATTCCCCTTGCGTTAATAGACCGGAATATCGGAACAACCCTGAAAAGAGCATGGCGACTAACCCCCTTGAAACATAAATTCCGGTTTATGGGGAGTCTTTTTTTCAGCGATAACGAAGAATTTGACAATCTTGATATTGAACAGCTCAAAAAAAGTGATGCTATTGAGACACTTGTGAATTCCTTTGCCGAAGAACTCCCTGAAACAAAAAAAGTTCTCATTGATGAACGTGATCTTTATCTTGCATATGGAATACAACAAAATCTCTCAAATGTAACTGTCGCCGTTGTAGGCGCCGGGCATGTACCGGGCATACTAAAGTACCTCAGTGAAGATATTAGTGATGCAGAAAAGCAGAATATAGATTTTATACCGGAAAGATCAAAAACCGGGTCTATAATAAAATGGGGTATTCCGGCAATAATATTAATAGTATTTATCTGGGGGTTTTATTCGGGTAATAAGGATGTGGCTAAAGATTTTGCCCTTATCTGGATTTTTGCCCATGGTCTGCTTACTGTTTTAGGGTGCATAATATCCCTAGCCCACCCCCTGACAATATTGACAGGATTTATAGCGTCACCGATTACCAGTCTCAATCCTACTATAGGAGCTGGACTCGTTACAGCACTTGTACAGGCAATTATAGTTAAACCGAGAATCAAAGATTTTGAACAGCTGAATAACAGCAGTTTAAAATTCAGGCAGTGGTGGGAAAACCGTCTGACTAAAATATTTCTTGTATTTCTTTTCTCATCAATAGGATCATCAATAGGGACTTTCATAGCGCTCCCGGCTCTTATCAGTTTTTTTAAATAGAGAGGTTAATATTTATGCTGAACAAACATATCCTGTCATTGCTTACTGTTTTATTTATTGCTTTTTATTCAGGTTGTGCGGGTATGGGCGGACTTAAAACCGATTTTGATAATCTTGCTGATAAAAAATTCTACCTCGCAGAATTTCAATATATTCATACTGATAAAAATTCTAAATATGCATATGATGTTATGTGCAATTTCCCCACAAAAAAATTAATGTATATCATAGCACAAGAATATAATATTGAAATTGATATGAGTGATTATTATCAGTTTATTAAAACCGGAAGCCCTAAATATATCAAAACAGATGGCTTTGTAAGAAATGAAAAATATATCTGGAAATCATCGACACCACAAACAGATAATAAAATAATTATCACTTTTGAAAAAGACTATTTTGATGAAAGTAAAATGAAGTTTTCTTTAATTGTTTTTTCAGGGAATAAAAAATTAAAATCGATTATAATAGATTTTTCAAAAATGGATTACCTTTTTAAACAGCTTGATTTTTATATTGCTAAAACTGATGAATATGCCTCTGATTATAACCAGAATGATTATGAATCTAAAAACGTAGTGCCCGGTTTAATATTAGGTGAACCTGGCACAAGAAAATCATCAGAAACTGAAACTATAAATGAGATTAAAAAAATGATTGAGGAATATGTAAAAGATCTTAATGCTGAACAAAAAAAGAGTTTCAAGCATGAAATAATAGATCATATATACAAAATTTGTGAGTAATGGAGAATGATATAGAATGGATTGTATTTTCTGCAAAATAGCTTCCGGACAGATACCCTCAGAAAAGGTTTATGAAAGTGAAAGAGTTCTTGCATTTAAAGACATTAATCCTGTTGCGCCTGAACATATTCTGATTATTCCTAAAAAACATATAAGTGATATCGAAGAACTAAATGGAGATGATTCAGGGGATATCGCGGAAATTTTATTTGCCGCTAAAGAGATAGCCCGTGAACGATCACTGACTGAAAAAGGATACAGGCTTATATTAAATAATGGTAAAGCTGCCGGTCAGGAGGTATTCCATCTTCATATGCACATTATAGGGGGAAAGGATTATCTTGGTCCAATGATAGTAAAATAATAATTAATAATTCTGCTATTTTTTTCCTGAAGGGAGTATAAAGAGAATTTTATCAACAGATCTCCCTTTAACTTCTTCTATTATAAAATCGTATGCACCATATTTAATTCTGTCCCCGGTTTCGGGAATTTCCCCTGCTAAACTGATAACAAATCCCGCAAGTGTTTCAAAATGATGTTTTTCAACAGGAATTGAAAAAAACCTTTGAAAATAATCTATATCCATCCTGCCGCTAAGGATAAATTTACGCTCATTAATCTGTGAAATAAATTTTTCTGCGGGGTGATCATCAGTCTGAATATCACCGACAATTTCTTCAGCTATATCTTCAAATGTCAGGAGACCGGTAATATCGCCATATTCATCTGTTACGAATAATAAAGGAGTCCTGTTTTTATGCATATCATTGAATATTTCAAAAATATTTTTTGTTTCAGGAACAAAGTCAGGTTTAACAAGAATTTCTTTAATAGATTCAGGTTTGGAAACTATGATATCCCTGTAGTGGATATAGCCTATAAATTCATCTTCATTCTCCTCGTAAACCGGAATCCTTGAAAATTTAGTTTTTGCTATAAGGTTTACAGCATCTCTTATTGAATCTGAAACTTCCAGAGATACAATATCGATTGCCGGTGTCATAACTTCATATGCAAGAGTGTTTTTGAAAGAAAGGATCTCTCTGACATATTCCTGCCTCTCTTCATCGATTACACCTTCTTTATGGCCTATCTGAAAAAGTGTATCTATGTCATCCCTTGTCTTTACGGGATCTTTTGATGAATTACTGAAGTGAAATTTGCCGGTTATCATCTCTGAAACAAAAAGAGATAAATTGATAACAGGTGTCATTATCCATATAAGTGAAAGTGTAGGCATTGAGAAAATCATCAGAAAATTTTCAGCTTTTGCTTTAGAAACTATTTTAGGCGTTATTTCGCAAAAAATCAAGAAGAACACAGTCTGGGTAAGTGTTACAGCAAGAAGTTCAGTATCATTAAATTGAAGAGCCCTGGTAACAATGAAAGTAATAAAAGCAGTAGCGCATATATTGGTGATATTATTACCGATAAGAACCATGCTTAATGCTTTTTCCATGTTATCGAGTATCTTGAGACTGTTTTTCGCGCTTTTTTTACCATCAATACTCAGTGCTTCAAGAGAAATTCTCCGTGATGAAACAATAGCAGTTTCAAGAGCAGAAAAAAACATAGAAAAAAAGATACAAATAATTATCATAAAACTGTAGGTGTTGTAATTCCAGTTCTCAACCATTTGTCCTCATTACATATACATCAAGGGTCATTATTTTTCTCTTGCTGACAGTCTTAACAGTTATTTCAATATCATTGAGTTGTATTTTCTCACCTTTAGTAGGGAAAAAATTAAGCTGTTCGATCACGTAACCGCCGATTGTGTCAGAGTTATTACTTGTAAATTTTTCATTAAAGAAAAGATTAAACTCATCAAGCTGCAGTTTTCCGGAAACTATATAACGATCCTGGTCTATTAATCTTATTCCCGATTTTTTGTAATTTTCCCATTTTCCGAATTCCTTTCCAAGAAGAGATGATAGTATGGAACTCAAAGTAACAATCCCCGCTGTACCTCCGTATTCATCAACGATTACCGCAATCTGTATTTTCTTTTTGAGAAAGTCTTCCAGGAGTTCAGTGAGCACCTTTGAAAAAGGGAAAAAATCTATCGGTTTGATAAACTTATTTATTTTAAGATTTTTTTTGTAGCCGAGATAAGAGGCCATTAAGTCACGTGAATCAATGAAACCGACAATATCATCATAATCTTCTTTGTAGACAGGTATTCTTACAAGTTCATTATCAATTATGATTTCCATCGCCTGTTCTATCGATGAACCATACTGTATAAAAGTCGCCTGGTTACGCGGATACATAATATTTGATGCTTCTTTGTCGGAAAAACGCATAACATTTTTTATAATATCACTTTCACGTTTATCAATGAGCCCCTTCTCTTCTCCGGTGTTAACTACGAATCTGAGTTCCTCTTCAGTAAGGTTGGCATGTGTAAGATCAAGTTTAAATATACGTGTAAGCAGGTCTGTATATTTCATCGTTATAAATCGCGCGGGATAAAAAATTTTATGAAAAAGAAGAATAAGCGGAAAGCTGGCTCTGCTGAAATTAAGATAAGTATTTACCGCTATAACTTTGGGAGTGATTTCTGAAAGGATAATAATAAGAGGAGTAACAACTGAAATTGAAATAAAATGTCCATAGTTTCCGAAATATCCAAGAAGAAAATTGGTAACAATTGCAGCAAGTGACAGGTTTACAAAAAGATTACCGATCAATATAGTTGCAAGAATCCTGTCCGGGGTATTCATGAGTGTAGCTATCGCGCGTTCGCTGCTCTTTTCAGATATTGATAAACGGTGTAAATCAGCTTTCTTTAGAGAAAACAAAGCAGTTTCAGTACCTGAAAAAAAAGCTGATAGAAGGAGAAATACTAAAGCAATACTGATATGACTTATAATATAGCTCATATGGATAAATCAATATTCCGGAAATAATTCGGATTCTTTAATTTTAAGAATCTTTGCGCATTTTTTTTTGAATTTATCATTCGGCTGCTGAAGGCCTTTTTCGATTTTTGAAAGATATGAAGGTGAGCATTCAAGCAATTCAGCAAGTTTATTCTGCTTAATATTTTTCTTTTGTCTCGCACTCCATATATTGTTTATAGATGGTTTTTCTTCAAGATTTAAAACAGGTTTTTCTCCCTGTGGAGGAAAGATAGCTTCAGGGCTTTCTTCGAGAAATGATGAACAGAGCTCACGGAATGAATCTGTGGGTTCAACAAGACCTTTTTCCACTTTACAAAGATATGACGGGGACACGCTAAGCGCTTTAGCAAGATCGATCTGTTTAATTCTTTTTTTACGTCTGATTACGGATATTGTGTTTTTCAAAAAATCCTCCGGATAAGACCAGGATGCTTAAACCGTTACATATCAAGATCGATATTTATATTAAAAATTTTATCTGATGTATTTCCATTGAAATCTGATGCATAAATTTCGATACAATTTAACCCTTCCCTGTATTGTATTCCGCTGACTTTGTAATACCCTTTTTCATCAAAAATATTGTTGAAAGGAATTTTTTCTATTGTCAAACCCTTTTCACCGATGCCGATTCTGCTGAATTCAGTATTCAGAATTTCTTTTCCATTTATAACTGCTTTCAACTTATATATTCCAAGGTTTTCACGACCTGTGATAGTATCACGGATTTCTATCAGCAGCGGATAATGCTGTGTCAGCCTGATGTCAGAGTTTTCATTAAGCCTGACATATCTATCACCAATCCGTACATAGAAATATAGAATTTCCGGGGCACGGGTATCATTATAGCCGGGAAGATTAAGAAATGGATTAATAGATTCTTTATTAGTTTGATCGAGCAATGAAAAATGAATATGTTTCCCATAAGAATGCCCGGTGTTACCGAAGTAACCAAGAATATCGGTTTCACTGTAAACAGTCCTGAGGTCATCGCCATCCTCAAGGTGCATGTAGACAGATAAAAGATTTTTTTCATGGCTTATCAGTTTATAATTCCCTCCTCCCCAGTAATTATCGAGTGGGAAAAAGAATCTATTCCATGTAAATAGAAGGTTCCCGGGACAGACAGGATAAACATCCGGTTTTGTGCCGATCATATCCACACCATCATGAAAATGGTCGCCTCTTGATTCACCGAAGGTTGCAGTAAGAATTGAATCTGAAAGAGGCCAGCGGAAAGAAAGATTAAAACAGGCAAGAATTAGTAATGAAATTATCAGTATATTTTTATTCATGTTGTTCCTCATTATTGGTAATTTGTAACATGTATATGGCAGAATCTTCCAGGTTCTGTGCCTGATAAATAATACTGGACAGCAGTTCTTGGACATTCACCATTTTTGCCGGCAACTTCACCGGAATCGATGCAGATATTTTCTGTGGTAATATTTTCAATAGATGAATTAAATGCTTCCGGAGATTCATTTCTGTAAATGGAGGATATGTATTCAGCCCATACAGGTGCGGCAATTCCGCTTGCGGATCTCCCCTCGCCGAGTGAGATAGAACCGCTTTTATTTCCAATCCATACAGTTGTTACCAGGCTGCTGTTATAGCCCACAAACCATGCATCATAATAATTGGAGGTTGTTCCTGTTTTACCGGCACATGAAAAATTGATGCCGTATTTTTTTAATAGCCAGTTCACAGAGGAATCGGATTCACTGATCCCTTCAAGCATTGAGATTGTGACCCGTCCTGCGGCAGGGTCCATAATTGTGCCGGTTTTATCCCTTTCTCCGGTCATTTTTTCAATAATTTCTTTTTCATTGTCCCATATAATGTTGCCGTTATAATCTTTAACGGTCTTGATACCATATGGCAGAATAAATTTTCCGCCATTAATAAAAAGTGAATTTAGAACAGCACTTTCAAGCGGAGATATTTCATAGGCTCCAAGTCCGAATGATAATGTTTCACTGAATCTTTTATCCATCTCACTGTCTGATAAAGAAAGCGCTTTCCGGATATATGAAAAAACTCTATCATATCCTGTTTTATCAAGAATCTGAACCGCGATAGTATTAAGGGATTTAATCAATGCAGTTCTTGCTGTTACATCTCCATAATATTTTTTTCCATAGTTTTGCGGAGAATAACCATTTTTAAAAGTCATAGGTTTATCAGTAAAAAGCGTCGATGGTGTAATTGTTTTATTTTCTATTGCTGCAGCATAAACGAGCGGTTTAATAGATGAACCGGGCTGGCGTCTGCTCTGGTAAATATTGTCATTCTGATTTGTACTGGTAAAATCAAATCCCCCCACATAAGAAAGTATTTCACCCGTATGGGGGTTAAGTGATATAAGAGCTCCTTCAATATCTGATGCTTTTAATTTTTCTTTTTCAGAAGATATTGTGTTTTTTAATCTTTGAGAAATTTTAAGATGATAATCGCGTTGATGCTGTATCCCATTTCTAAGACTTTTAACAGCGGCCTCCTGTTTTAATGCATCAATAGTAGTATAAACAGAAAGGCCTCCTTTTTTAACAGCATCCTCCCCGAACCTTTCTACCAGCTCTCTGCGGATTCTTTCATTAAAAAAAGGGGAAAGATTGATTCTGTAGGAACTATAAATAAAGCTCCCGATTTTTGAACTGGTTATTCTTTTATTCTCATCAAATTCAATTTCCCATTTTCTTATAAATTCTTTATATAAAGATTCGATTTTTTCCTCTTTAAGGTACCCGGCATCGCTTATGGAATAAAGGATTCTTTTTGTTTTAGTAACTGAATTATTTATATTCATTAGAGGAGAATAATAACCTGGATTTGAGATTGTTGCAACAATCATTGCACATTCTGTTACATCAAGATCCCGTACGGATTTTCCGAAAAACATTTTTGCAGTAGATTCGACACCATAAGATCCGTTTCCGAAATAGATAAGATTAAGATACATCGAAAGTATATCCTGCTTATCATATAGATTTTCTATTTCCCGGGCACAGTAAGCTTCATATATCTTACGCTTAAGGTTCCGCTCCATATCAGTGAAAAGGACTTTTGCAAGCTGCTGTGTAATCGTACTACCGCCCTGAACAACTCCAAAGCTAAGTACATTTTTAATCATTGCCCGCGAAATTCCGATAAAACTGATCCCCCGGTGATTATAAAAATCTCTGTCTTCACTGGATATTACACCCTTGACAAGCCAGTCAGGAATATAATCAAAAGGTACAATTTCCCTTTTCTGCTCGAAGAATTCACCTATTATTACACCGTTTCTATCATATATGCGGGTCGGAATATCTACAGCTTTTGCGTTGATGTCTATTTCATTCTGAGTATAGGGATACCCCTTCTTCATCTCTTCAGTTCGGTCAATAAGTTGTTTATATCTTGCGAGTCTGTCGAGGGCAAGAGTTCTGTCAGATCTCCACTCCATGTAAACAAAGGCCGAATAAATAAAGATTAATAGAAAAGCTGTTAGCGGTATATATAAGAAACAGATTGTTTTATGTGAAAAAATCCATCGAATTATAGGCATAAACTGTTAATCCTTTTCTTCTGAATGTTTGTATTTTTTTCCCGAGAGCTGACCGCATGCTCCTGATATGTCGCTCCCCATACTTTTTCTTATAGAAATCGGTACATTCATTATTTCAAGTTCTTTTACAAAGGCATCAATTTCAGCCTGTGTGGGGATCGGGAGCGTATGTTTACCGGGATTGAGCGGGATGAGATTCAGTTTCACTCTGGCGTATTTAAACATTCTTTTAAGCCGTTTAGCGTCATCATGTGAGATATTATCTTTTCTCATCACATATTCTATTGTCAGCCGGTTTCGTGATACCGGAAATTTATTATTAAGTAATTCAGCTATTGCCTGGAAGGGATACTTTTTTTCCACAGGCATATTTACAATCCGTTTTGATGCTTCAGTATCATTTAAAGAAAGAGCAAGATTATAAGGTCTCTCTTCATCTATATACCTTTCAATGACAGGAAGTATTCCGCTTGTAGATATTGTAATTTTTCTGACTGAAAGATGAAAACCGAATGAATAATTCATTATATCTGCGGCTTTAAGAACATTTTCATAATTCATGAATGGTTCGCCCATACCCATGAATACGATATTATTATTTTTCAGGCCGGTAATCCGTCTGACATGACAGATCTGGTCCAGTATTTCTCCGGTTGTCAAATCCCTTACAAATCCGATTTTAGCAGTTTCACAAAATTTGCATCCCATCTGGCAGCCGATCTGTGAAGAAATGCAAATTGTAAGTCTTCCCTCGTCCGACATTTCATTTTTAATAAGAACACTTTCTATGAAATGATTATCCTCTGTCCTGAATAGAAATTTTTCTGTTGCATCGATTGATGAAATTTCACGATCTTCCAGGGTAAGAGGAGAGAGAATATACTTATCTGCAAGGGTCTGTCTCAGCTCTTTAGAAAAATTAGTCATTAGACTGAAGTCATCAATGTTTTTTTCATATAGCCAATTAAAAAGCTGCTTTACCCTGTATTCCTTTTCACCCATTCCGGTAAAAATTTCGAGCAGCTCTTCGTAATTATAATCTTTAATACCTGGTTTCATTGAATTGTTAATATTTTTTAAAAAAGATTTAATAAAGTATGATGGTTAAGTACACCGGTTGAAGTGCACTTAACATGAGGTTTGCGAACCTTACACTTACGATGTTGAACTATCCATACCTTTAATTTTCTCAATCTGCTTAATTTCAAACAGAGCCATTTTATTCCCGGCATCAATATTCATTACACGTTCGAAAATTTGAGTCGCTTCTTCGAACTCGTTTAAATTTTTATAACACATCCCCAGTGCAAACAAAGCGTTTGACATATTCGGATCCAGTCCGAGAGCAAGATTAAACTTTTCAATTGCTGTTCTGTAATCCATCATCTGGTAGTGCGCAGCACCATTTATGTAATATGCAAATTTATTCTTTTTATCATTTTCTATATACTTTTCAAGTGTCTGAACTGCTTTACTGAAGTTGTTGATTCTGAAATAGTTTTTCCCGAGATTATAAAGAATTTTCTGGTTTTCAGGATATTTTTTCAGTCCTGATTCAAGCATGTCAATTGCTTCAAGATATTTATGACTGTTAATCATCTTCTTCGAAAACTTGATAATATCAATGGCCTCATCCCAGGCGAGTTCCACAACAAGTATTGATATATCATCAATTGCTCCCATGGCACCAATGTGTTCCCGTACATCAATAAGAAGGGAGTCTATGAATGTCTCAAGATCCTCTCCTTTGTGTTTAAGAATAGATGCTTCAAATCTTTCATTTGAATATTCCTCTTTTGATTCATTCTGGGCTTCAGGTATACCGTCAGTATAGAGTATCAGCCTGTCTCCATACTCAAGAGCTGTATTTTTTTCCTCGTATGTATCCCTGGCTTCTTCGAGAGCCCCGAGAAAGAGCCCGTTTGTATCAAGATATTCTATTTCCTCCTTCTCGGAATGCAGAAGTATAGCTTTCTGATGACTGGCATTTGAATAAGTAACATTGTAGTCGTCATCGATAGCTACCATGAAGCATGTCATATAGTCCTGAGTCTTCATATGGTCAATGATATTTCTGTTAACCTCCTGAAATATCCTTCGCGGAGAGCTGTAGATTGTGCCGGCATTTCCGAAAGATATTTTTGCCATCGCGGTTACAAGAGCAGCAGGGATACCGTGACCTGAAACGTCCGCCATGAGTATACCGATTTTATTGTCTTTTAACTGGAAGACGTCATAAAAGTCTCCCCCGATCTTTTCCATTGCACGGTATCTTACTGCAAATTTGAGCTCATTCCAGTCATCAAGCCTGCTGGGGAGTATACTCCGCTGAATTACACTTGCCATGTCGAGCTGTTTCTGTATCTGTTCATCTCTCAGTTTAAGTTCATTCATGGTACGTTCAAGATCTTCTGTTCGTTCCAGAACCTTTAGTTCCAGGTTTTTTCTGTGTTCGTCGATCTCCCATGCCATCTCCATGAGAGCATATTCGATATATGAAAATTCCTTACCAAGCGAAAGGACCCGGAAACCGGCTCTATGTCCTGCTGCAATTTCCCTGGTTACCCTGGCCATATCCGCGAGGATACTTAAAATCGATCCTGAGTTTATTCTGATAAAGAAAAATGCTGATGCCAGTGCTATAATTAGGAAAACAACGATAATAATATTATTCTGCTGCTGCAGTATCTTGATTCTTTCGAGAAGAGCGGCAAAGGTGAACAGAATTATTACCATTACAATCATAAAAAACTGGAAGTTGATTTTAACACTGATAAGAGCATGAGGTTTGATCAATTCACCCTGCCTGAGTACCTCATTATAAAGATGAGCTCTTTCATTATTTGTTAGAAATTCTCCGAAGAGATGTGCGGTTATGCCGTAAACAAGCATAAACATAATCGTAGCAAGTATTGTCATCTTTATCATAGTCCTTGCTTCGATTAGACTAATCTCACCTGCAACATAAAATTTGAAGAAAGTTACCAATATCATACCTAATGCGATGAATACTGTAAAAAAAGCCGAAGCAGTTGTGTTGTTCATGACGAGGTCGGAAAAATCTCCGTAAAGTTCCTTTACAGGGTAATCGGTTTTAAAATCAGCTTTAAATACACGATTAATCCGTCTATGTCTTTTCATGAACGCAGGTATCTTCACAGGTGTAAATAAGCCTGAAAATATATAATATGAAATTGATGTAATTGCGAAAACAACAGGGAGCCACTGAAGAAAAATTCTGAATATTTTCTCATAGGATGTAAGAATAAATGAACTTGCGATAAGATATAAATATGTACCTTCAAAAAAACCAACAACACTAATGAATAATGCTACTGCAAAAGTGTAGCTGATATTTCCGGCAATAAAATAAAATAGCCTCATAAATTACTCCCTGAACCTGTTTCCTTTATTCTGTCATTGTCAGTTATATCTTTTACGCATCTGATCCCCGATATTCTATCTCTGTAAAGATCCGGAATACCGCCGATTTTTCTATCTGTAACCCTGGCTTCATTTCTGCCGAGGTTATAACTTCCGCCTTTTATAACCTTATATTGAGTTCCGTATTTTTTACTATTTATACGGCTCATTTCGTATCCTTTGTACCAGCTGCTGGTCCATTCAGAAGCATTACCATCCATATGAACAATGCCGTGGTATGTTACTGCTTCTGTATCATATATATCGACAGGTATAAGCCCTCTTGTAAGAACCGTTAAGTTATATTTTTGTTTAATCATTGTTTTCAGGTTTATACCGATCTGTTCAGAGTCCCAGAATTCATCAGTATTCGATATCCCTTCTCTGAACTGATTTCCCCAGGTAAAATCACTCCAGCGATTACCTTTTTCCTGTGAAGGTGGAAATCTTGCGGCTTTTTCCCATTCCATCTCATCAGGCAGTCTTTTACCGCACCACCTTGCATACTCTTCAGCCTCATGATAAGAAACAATCACCGGGAGCCTGCTGAAAAAAAGATCATTAAAGCCTGAACCGGCAGAGATCTTCCCTGACCAGTAATCAGGATATTTAATCGCTTTTGAGTCAGCATAGATCCTGTAATCCTCATTGGAAACCTCAAACCTGTCAATATAATATTCAGTGAGATTTACCATGTGTTCGGGAAATTCATCTTCATCACCGCTGTTTGAGCCCATCAGAAATTTTCCGGACGGGATAAGTACCATTTCACGTCTATCTACCTGTGATATAATTACAGTTTTGTAAACAGGTTTTTCCAGAAAAACTCTCTTTTCAGTGCGTTTATCCTTTGTTTTTTCTACAGGTTTAATGGCAATTTCAATACCGGCTTTCAGGAGTTCTGTTGAAGCTTTATCTATGAATTCATATCGGGCAATGTATCTTGGCTTTTCTCCTGAGTATCCCAGTAAACGGAGTGTATGAATTTTACCAATTATTTTGTTATTATTAAGAAGCAGATATTCACTTTCTGATGTTTCTGAATCGAATTGAACAGTAATGTAGCCGTCATTTCTGATCGATTCGACTTTCCCGGTGATTATGAACGAATTATTTTCTGCAGATATAAATATAAAAGCGAAAACAACCGCAAAAAAGGTTTTAAGATATTTCACAGGTATCCCCCTGCTGTATTATAGCTTCCCCTGAAAAAATCTCATGTCAGGCCAGACCATGCATGTCAGGGGATATTCTTCATTCATTGCAAAAGTATCAAGTCCAATTATATTTCTTTTTTTATCAATAAAAACATCATAAGAATTATGCAGATAAGGAGTGGGAGTATGTCCGAAAATTATGGTTTTCTCCCAGCACTTATTGCTTCTGTAAAACTCCTCTCTAACCCATATAAGATCATCTTTCTTCTGATCTGAAAGTTTTTTTATATCAGGATTAAGGCCGGCATGTACTGCAATAAAATCTTCACCTTCATAATAAAGTTTTAAGCTGTTATAAAAATCTTTATGGTTTTCAGGAATAGTAAGCCTGTTCATGTGACTGATATAACTTTTTATTGTTGCTCCTCCTCCGTTTCTTATATAATTATAATAGTTTTCTCCTTTTGTATAAAAAGTCAGGAACATATCTTCGTGATTTCCGGTTAAAAAAACAGTGTTATACATCACAGATATTTTCAGGAGATAATCGATTACTTCAAAAGAATCAGGGCCGCGGTCAATGTAATCTCCCAGGAAAATTATTATATCTTTCTCCCTAATCTCACCGGAAATAATATCAAAAAGTCTTTTAAGTTTGATATAATAACCATGAATATCACCTATGATATAATAACGCCTGTCAGCCATTTTCAATCCGGTCAATAAGCTCCTCGATATTGAATGGTTTTATAATTTTTGTGAACTCAGCTATGGAGGCGGTGCTGATAATATCATTTTCGCTGCATATAACTATCTTTTTAAAATTTAAGTTATTAATGCTAATTAAAGCTTTTGTGTTTTCGGGATAAGCTGTATCATATTCTATTATAAATGCTTTTAATCCGCCTGACAATGAATGCAGGTTAAGCTCGTTATCAGGAATCTGAATTACATTATAACCGCATTCATGCAGTGTATCGGTAATAAACAGTTTCATGAAAGGGTCAGTTATATGAATTGCAATATCTCCATCATATTTTCTGCTGTCACCCTGCTGACTATGCTCCCTGATATGTTCAAGTCCTGTGTAAAATTCAAGTGCCGGGAACATAATTGAAAGAGAAAATCTGTCTTTAAAAGGGAGCTCATTGATTCTTACTATTGCGCCTGCATTTCTCAGGTTGTCTGTCGCTGAATCAATACCGATTCCGATTTTATCAAGATCGCCATGCCTGTATGAGTAAATATTCTTTTTTATTTCAGTGGCACCCGGAAATATTGGCGAAAGTTTTTCAAAAATAAACTCGATTGAAATATTAAGCCTGTTTTCATTAAGATTAATCATGCATGATGAATCTTTTTTCATGAAAGGGTATACAGAAAAAAAGATATTATAAAAGGCATCTCTTAATATTACTTCTGAAGTTCTTATAACTGGTTCATGTCCGGCGTCCACTGCTGAGATATTCATCTCGCCGAGATCCAGTATATTTTTCAGTTCATTGACAAACTGCGTAAGAAACTGATGAATATTTATCTCCTGGTATTTATCTATCCTGGAAATTTCAAAGCTGCTGTGTTTTTTCTCAAGTAAAAAAGCGGAAAGTGAAAACAGAGAACGAATCACCCGGGAGTATTCCTCAGGAATATCATCACCGAACCATCCGTCGGCCTTATTCATAAGAATATCAATATTTCCCAGAAGAGCGTTCAATACAGTTAATCGCTCCTGCTCGTATGTGGAGAAATTTTTATCAACAATTTTCTTTATAATATTTTCTAAATCCATTATTTACCGCGGGTTATAATGAGATATCCGTAATCTGATTTCTTCCGTTATTTTTTTTCCTTTTTCAATATCAGGTGATGACCAGCAGCCGAATACCCATTTATCATTTATACAAATAAATGAATATGTCCCGTCTGTTTCCCTGATGAAAGCTTTATATATATCCCCTGATTCAGAAATAATATATCCTTTTTTTACTCTTTCATTAAACAATCTGTATGAGTCGTTAAAAGAATTTCTTTCACTTACAAAAACTTTAATTAACGTTTTTTCATCTTTCCATATAGTATAATAAATTGAGTCTATCCCGTGCTGATGTTCAACCGGCTTAATACTGTATATTATACCATACTTATCTCTGTACTTCAATATATTAATTCTATCATCAAGCTTTTCCCTGCTGTATGAAGTTCCAATATATTTTAGTGAAGCTTTTATGAATGATTTTAGTACAGCATCAGTGTTTTCATCATGAAAATCAGTAGAAACATATACAATATATTCTCCCCGAAGAGCAACAGCTTCGGTTAAACCATAAAATTCATTTTCAGTATCTGATGAGAATTCCGAGCCTTCTGCAATTCTGCTGAAAAAACCGTAGGAATTTAATATTTCATTAAATTTCATTACTTCAACAATATAAACAGGATTGTTATTGCCTGTCAGTTCATAACTGCATACCGATAACCGGTGGATACCGGTTTTATGATACTCTTTGCGATATTGCTTAATCCCGTTACCGCTGTATTCATCAGGATGAGTACTGCGGATCCACCCTGAGAGGTCTGTATCACGAGGGAGCATGTCAGAAACAGATTCAATATCACTCTGAAAGAGTGCGCATGAGGTTGTGAATAATACCGCGGATATAAAAGCAATAAACCCCGGTTTCACATTAATGCTCCCCTGCGAAATGACATGCAGCAGTATGAATGAGTTTACCGTCATTAAATTCCTTAAGTTCAGGATATATATTTCTGCAGATATCCTGTGCCATGGGGCACCTGGGGTGAAAATGGCATCCCGCAGGTGGAGATACGGGGGAAGGAACATTCCCCTGTAATATAATCCGTTCTCTTACAGCATCAGGATCCGGTTCCGGTATTGCGGATATGAGAGCTTTTGTGTAGGGATGCAGCGGTTTTGTGTAAATTGAATCAGCATCAGCCATCTCAACAATACGGCCAAGATACATAACAGCAACACGGTCCGAGATATGCCGCACAACAGTGAGATCATGGGAAATAAAAATATATGTCAGAGATAGTTCATTCTGGAGATCCATGAGCAGGTTAAGTATCTGTGATTGTATTGATACATCAAGGGCTGATACCGGTTCATCGCAGATAAGCAGCATCGGGTTAAGAGCAAGGGCCCTTCCTATACCGATTCTCTGTCTCTGCCCGCCGGAGAATTCATGAGGATATCGGTCAAGGGAGTTTTTCGGCAGTCCGACTTTATCAAGAAGTTCGTATATTCTTTTTTGCCGCCAGTCAGCATCACCGATCCTGTGAATTATAAACGGTTCTTCAAGTATATATCGTACAGTATGCCGTGAATTAAGTGATTCAAAGGGGTCCTGAAATATCATCTGAAAATTCCGTCTCAAAGGGAGCAGATCCCTGTGACTGGTTTTATTAACCGGAATATTCCGGAAAATAACATCACCCGCGGTGGGTGTATAAAGATTCATTATGGTTCTGCCTAATGTGGTTTTACCGCACCCGGATTCACCGACTATTCCAAGAGTTTCACCTTTTAATACATTGAAACTGACCCCGTCCACTGCATGGACATGCCCGGCTGTCCTTCTCAAAACACCCTTCTTCACAGGGAAATGCATTTTAAGATTTTGTATTTGTAGAATCGGTTCCATTTTTTTCCCTGAATTTATGACAATTTACAGTATGGCTGTATGAAATAGAAAATTCATCCGGATGATTGATACTGCAGGGTTCAAAAGCATATTCACATCTTTCGCGGAACCTGCATCCACCGGGATAATCGGCTATTGAAGGGACCATACCATCAATAGATTTTAATTTTGTTTTTCTCTGATGAGAAAACCTCGGGATTGAGTCAAGTAAACCACGGGTGTACGGGTGTGAAGGGTCACTGAAAATTTCGCGGGCACTGCCCTTTTCAGCAACTTTACCGGCGTACATCACAACTACATTATCTGACAGATTGGCAATTACACCAAGATCGTGAGTTATGAATATAACAGACATGCCGTATTCTTTCTGGAGGTTGCTGATAAGATCAAGTATCTGGGCCTGGATAGTAACATCCAGTGCTGTTGTGGGTTCATCAGCAATCAGTATATCCGGTCTGCACGCAAGGGCCATGGCAATCATAACTCTTTGTCTCATCCCCCCTGAAAGCTGATGAGGATATTCATTCATCCGCTGGTCCGGTTCCGAAATGCCGACTTTATCAAGAAGCTCAATTGTTTCACGATAAAAATCCCGCTGCTTTAATCCGTTTTTATGGATTTCAAAAACTTCTGCTATCTGTTTACCGATTTTTTTAACAGGGTTAAGAGCTGTCATGGGTTCCTGAAAGATCATTGCAATCCTGTTGCCACGGATTTTATACATCTCCTCAGGAGGAAGAGAGAGAAGATTCCTGTTATCAAATAAAATCTCTCCGCCTAAGTATCTCCCTGCGGGAACCGGAAGTAGACGCATGATAGAGAGAGCTGTAACGCTTTTACCACAACCGGATTCTCCCACAACCCCGAGAGTTTCACCTTTCGCAAGTTCAAAACTTATATCATCAACAGCACGTAGAATTTCCCCCTCCCGCTCAAAGCCTGCAGAAAAATTCCTGACACTGAGTATTATATCTTTATTACCTGACATTGACATGACGTTTTATTTATACTTCGTAATTATTCTTGTGACAGGTTCAAATGTTTTACCTGATTTTAATGATTCCCGGGTCTCCTTCTTCATCTCATCATCAACCCAGAAATACCCGCCAGCTGCCGGATTATCAAAAACTGTACCTGTATCTCTGAATCCGGGTACATCAGGAAACTTCATCCAGCGCCAGTGAAACTCACGGAAAAACGGAAGAGTATTTAGAGGAATCCAGGCTCCTGAATCATGCAGCTTCTGTTGAATTTTATGCGCAAGCAGTATCCTCTCCTTCTCATTAGTTGAAGCACGATATCGTTCAATAAATCTGTCCATTTCAGGATCATCAATATTGTTGATATTATTTGTCTGAGCTTTATGAGCATTATCTGAATGAAACGATTGCCATGGCGAAGGCCTGAAGCTGGTTGACCATGCCATGTATGCTATATCATGTTTCTTCTCCATAACCTTTTTGTATGAGGTGCTTGCGTCAAGGAGCTCGAGATTGATTTCAATACCGGCTTTTTTTGCCTCCTCCTGCAGAATAACAACGCGGGGAGTTAACTGCTCCTGGCCGTAGCTTATTGTAACAGAATATCTCCTGCCCCCTTTCTGCCATATCCCGTCGGCCCCTCTTTTCCAGCCGGAGGTCTTCATGTATGATTCTGCTTTTGGAATATTAAACTCTCTTGCTTTGATTTTACTGTTTGTGTACGCTCCGTAACCTTCATAAAAGGTATTCAGTCTTACTGCTTCATTACGAAGTATCTGCGAATTAAGCTTATTAAAATTTATTGCATGAGCAAGAGCATACCTGAGATTTCTGTCTTTAAAAATTTCCTTGTCCAGATTGAGGTAAAGGCCGGAGGTCGGTCTTCTTGCTTTGTTATAGTACCAGAGTTTATTTACATAACCTTTATCGAATATATCACCGGAGCCCTTCTCAAACCAGATTTCCGGTCTTGTGGCATCAAATGAATCTATAAGTCCTTTCCTGAAATATTCAAATGCAACATTGGGATCCCGTATAACTTCAATCCTGATAAATTCAACGTTAAATCTGTTTTTAAAATAACGGAGATCTTTTGCCCACCACTCTTTTTTCTTTTCAAAAAGAAGATATTTTCCTTTGGAAAAATCTTTCAATATATAGGGTCCTGTATTCGGTTCAATTTTCCAATTGTATTCCGTGATATAGTCTTTATTTATCTTTTTGTAAAAATGCTTTGGTGTGGGGGAGATTGCTACAGTCATCCATAGATCAGGAATTTTTTTTGTTGCTGTTACAGAAAGCACAAGATCTCCATGTTTTGTAACTTTTTCTATCTCCTTGGTATAGTAATCGTTGTACCATGGAGCCTGAATATGCCTGGATCTCATAAATTCCAGCGTAAAAATAAAGTCATCAGGAGTAACCGGTGTGCCGTCTGACCATTTAGCAGCCGGGTTAAGTTTAAAATACATTGTCCGGCCGTCTTTACTGTATCCCCAGTGAGTAGCCAGTTCAGGGAGAAGTTTTTCAGTATCTGAATGATAGTTTATAAGGGAGAGCTGATTATCAAGAAAATACGATCTGGTATAGTTGTTTGAATCAGGGCCCACTGTTCTGAATGTCAGGGGAAATGTCAGCATATATGCGTTAAAAGTTCCCCCCTGTTTAGCTTCCGGCGATGCTATCACAGGCTCATTTTCATTCGTAACCCATTTGACATTTTCTTTGAGCGGATGAACAGTATAATCAAGGACAATACTCTCGTCATTCTCTTCCGGCGCAATATCCTCTTTTTCTTTACTGCAGGAATTTAAAAAAACTGAAATCAAAAGTACAAAAACAGTTAGAAGTTTAAAAAATCTGTATCCGCCTGCCATTAGTCCCCCGCTATTCATAAGTAGTATACATTTTAGGATCATAAGATTCACGTATCGCTTCACCGATAAAAGTGACCATCGTAAGAATAAAAATCAGAGCAGAAATTACAGATGCTCCGATCCATGGAGCTTTTATATGATATTCTGAAGCCTCTGCAAGAAGCTGCCCCCAGCTTGGTGTTGGAGGTGCAAGACCGAAACCGAGGTAATCAAGAGCTGTCAGAGCAGTTATACCCCCGGCAACAGAAAATGGTATAAAGGTAATTATAACTGAAACTATATTCGGGAGTATGTGCCGTATAATTATCCTCGCGGTTGATGCGCCCAATGCCCTTGCTGCAAGAACGTACTCCCTCTCCCTTTCACGATATGTTGCTGTACGGACATACCAGGTAATTCCTATCCATCCGAAAAAAATCATTATCCCCAAAAGTGAAAAGAAACTCGGGATTACAACCGAAGCAATTATTATTATTGCATAAAGAAAAGGTATGTTATTCCATATCTCGATGACTCTTTGAAAGAAGAGATCAAACCTGCCGCCGAGATATCCCATCAATGAACCTATGGCAATCCCTATGATATAATTGAAAATAAGCAGCAATAATGAAAAGAGGATGGCTATCCTGAAACCATAAAGCAGTCTTGCCACAATATCTCTTCCCATCTTGTCTGTCCCTAAATAATGACTGCTTTGAAATGACGGCGGGTACGGCGGATAGCTGTTCTCATACTTATCTGTTTCAAAGGCATTGTATGGTACCGGTGGAAGGATTACAAAATTTCCCTCTTTTTTTTGTGTAAAGATTTCTTTCAGCTCACGGTAATCGGTTTCATACTCATAATCAAGGCCGAATGTTCTGCCAGGTAGCATGGAACCGTATGTGGGAAAATAAAAACTACCTTCATATTTAACAATTAATGCCCTGCTGTTAACTAACAGTTCCCCGGCCAGTGAAATAATAATAAAAATTGAAAGTATAACAAATGAATAATATCCCCGTTTGATACTTTTAAAACGTTTATATTTTTCAACTGTAAGGGGATTGAATTTAATCACAATGGCACCTACTCAAACTTCACTCTCGGGTCAACTAAAGCGACACATATATCTGATAGAATATTCCCTATCATAAAAAGCAGGGATGAGATTACAAGTATTCCGAGAACAACCGGATAATCCCTTTCGATTACAGACTCAAGACCCAGCAGTCCTATGCCGTCTATATTGAAAATCTTCTCTATAAGATATGAACCGGTAAGTATCAGAGATATGTTGTTTCCGAAATGTGTTGCAAGTGGAATCAGACTGTTCCTGAAGGCATGTCTGAAAACAGCCTCCCTGTAACTGAGCCCTTTGGCTATTGCTGTCCTCATAAAATCTGAAGCAAGGTAATCGAGGAGTGAATTCTTCATCATAAATGTCATGACAGCAAAACTACCTGCCATATATGCGATAAGAGGAAGAACTGCATGGTAAAGGATATCCTTTCCTTTACCCCATAATGTCAGTTCATGAAAATCGTTACCTGTAAATCCTCCGAGAGGGAAAATATCAAGCCACGATGAAAAAATCATAAGAAGTATGATGGCAACAACATAATTCGGTATGGCATAACCGATAAAGACAAGAATTGAGGTGATATTATCAATATTCATTTTATGACGTACAGCTTTTAATACACCGAGAGGGATGCATACTGAATAAGTAATGATCATTGCCATAATTCCGTAAAACAGGGAAACAGGGAGCTTGCTTTTAATAAGTCCCCATACAGGTTCGTAATACCTTGTAGAATTACCGAGATCAAATACAAGAATATTACCGAGCCATTCACCATAACTGATTATAACCGGTTTATCAAAGCCATAGTACTTCTTAAGCTGTTCGAGCTGGGTTTCCGAGAGCGGACTTTCGTTCATTCTCGAATACCCCCCTTTGCTGACAGAAGCCTGCTGCGCTTCAGCAATCATTCTTTCTATTGGGCCGCCGGGAACAAATCGTGTAATCACGAAAACCATAAGTGTAATCCCGATAAATGTGGGTATTATAAGCAGTATTCTTCTTATCAGATAAGCAGTCATTTCCGGTCACCATTTAATACGACATAATATAATCGGAAAACCATAATGTCAAATAGAAATAAAACTTGTAATAATAAAGATTTCTGATTAATTTTAGAAATTGCCCTGATGATTATGAAATCTGCGCTATTCTTTACAAATATAGCCTACATTACGTACTGTTTCAATTATTGAATTGAATTCATCTCCGATTTTACTGCGGAGCCTTCTGATGTGAACATCAACAGTACGGGTACCTCCTATATACTCCATCCCCCATATCCTGCTTAAGACATCTTTTCTCGAAAAAACAACGCCCCTGTTCTGCAGAAACAGCCTGAGAAGTTCAAACTCCTTGTAGGTCAAATCAAGCTTTTCATCCCCGATGTACACTGCGTACTCTTTTAGATTAACCCTGAGCTGTCCGATACTGATCTCGTTCTCTTCATCAACACTTGTTGAAATAAGACGCATAAGACGGGCTTTAAGTTCTCCTTTACGGAAAGGGTAAAGTATAAAATCATTAAAAAACCAGGTCTCATCCAGTTCGGGAACAGTATTAACCCGGAGTATCAGGAAAACAGGAATATCATGAATTTTTTTTCTAAGCCGCGAAAGGAAAAACTGTGTTGAATCGGGAGAGCCTATTTCATCATAATCAATAATGAAAATATCAGTATCCTCTTTGCTCAGGTTGTCGATGTTCCTGTAAGTGCTAACCTCGTATTCCGGTATATTTATTTTTAAATCATCGGCGAGCTCAGAGTTTTTTGTAACAATACCAATCCTTATCTTCATATCACCTGCTTATGAGTTCTTTAAAGATATCGATATATTGTGATGCCACATGTTCAGCGTAAAAATCTTTTATCTTCTTTCTGTTGTTAGCTGAAAGTTTTTTATAAAGTTTTTCATCTTTATGAAGTTCAACTATAGCTTCAGCACATTTGTCCACATCTCCAACATCAAAAAGTATTGCGTTTTCCCGCTGTTTAAGAAAATCCACCTGCCCGCCATGATTAGTACATGCTATCGGGAGCCCGATATGCATGGCTTCCATGAAAACTATCCCGAAACCTTCGTGCAGTGAGGTTAAGGCAAAGAGGTCAGAGCATTTAAGATACCGGTATTTGTCATTATCATCAAGAAAACCGAGAAAAGTAATACGGTCATCTGCCTTACACTCTTTCACAACAGATTCAAGGTACTCTTTTTCCGGGCCATCCCCTATTATCAGGAGTTTTATTTTTTTATTTTTAATTTTACCCATTGCCCTGATAAGAGTTTGCAAAGATTTCCTTTTTATCAGTCTCCCTACTGTTATTACATAAAAATAATCCTTAGTAAGATTTAATTCCTTACGGGTTGCCCTGATGTCAGCAGGGGGGTGGAATGCAAGAGGGATAATCTCAACATTTCTGTCAGGATTATAGTATTTCAGGGTGTTGTCCCTTGTGTTTGTTGACTGTGCCACAATTCTGTCTGCTTTCTTAAGTATGAATTTTACGACCCTGCTGAAGATAAAACTGTCATGCGGTGAAAGTTTTT
>DAISJZ010000001.1:0-10037 GCA_036821145.1 Spirochaetota bacterium | reverse complement strand
AGTATGAATTTTACGACCCTGCTGAAGATAAAACTGTCATGCGGTGAAAGTTTTTTGCTGGGATCATATATATCTCCCCCATGAAGAGAGAGAACATTCGGTATCCGGAATAATCTGCTTATTATATAACCGAGGGGCCCTGACGGCACAGCAAAATGAGTATTTATCACGTCATACCTGTTCTTTCTGGCCAGTTTTATACCTTTAAAAAAACCTGTTATGACATAACTGAGCATTGAAATAAATGTTGCAGCATCCCTCGATTTCCTGAAAAATATTCGTGTTCTGTAAACATTTATTCCATCCATATTTTCATAAGACGGGAGATCGGCAAAATTTGATGTCAGAACATCGACCTGCCCTGCTTCTTTCCATTCAAGAGCAAGATCATAGGTAGCTACGCCGCCGCCGCCGCCAAGAGGAGGAAATTCATAATTTATGATAAGTATTTTAAGTTTTTTTTCATTCATTTTCGTGATAACCTGTCAGGTTAGTAAAAAGGATTTCAATTTTTAGTAAAGTAATTTTTATACTCCTGTAAGTCTGTCAGCAATAAGTCCGTAAAAAGTTCTATCAAGTGATATGTAATGCCATCCGAGATGGGAATGACATATACTGCATAATGCGATGGCCCAGCTGTAACCTTCAAACCAGGTATGCATTTCAGTATAATCTGAAATTATTTTGCATCCACCTGCATTTTCAAAACAGACTACCCGGAAATAAATACCCGCAGGATTTTTAAAGAGATGATAATCTGAGCCGTTTATAGAAATTTCTTCGTTTTTATCAGTTATATGAGCATGACAAGTTCTGCAAAGAATTCTCTTATCAACACCGGTTTCCTCCTCCTGAACTGTTTCAGGATCAGCAGTGATAATCTCCTCTGAATGCAGAGGCTCTTTAAAACTTATCTGAGCAATCATAGTAATATCAATTTAAGACAATACGCAAGACCCGACAAGTATAGTTCCGGCTTATTAAGCAAAAGTGTCATCCGCATTTTTTAAACTTTTTTTACAAATATGTTAAATTGATTAAACAGCCGGCATGGCTCTAATGATGAATTATATATCAGGGCTGTCTAAAAAGTCAGTTTTTACTGTTTTTTATCTTTCAGGTTTCACCCCAGGAGTGCTTCTTTGGGGCTCCCGGTATTTGCACGAACTGAAGATGTAAAACCGGACAAAATTTTATGATTATAATTATTTCAGGTATTATTACTGAAATTATTCATAAAATTTGTAAATATTAAAAATTTAATTTAACTTAAATCAACTTAATTTTACAGATTAAATATCTGTTTAATTTAAAGGAATAAGCACAACATGAATATAATAATTGATGATGAAGCAAGAAAACACATATTAAAAAAAGGCGGGGATGTACAGATAACATTTCAGTCATACCACTCCTGCGGAGGCTGATCTCCTTCCCGGCAGATATCAAGCCGGGTCCCTGCGGTCAGCACGGGAAAACCTGCATCAGCAGTGGAATCCATATATGATAAATATGACTGTGAAGGAATAACATTATGGCTGAATAACTGTATTAATTCTGAAAACCATAAAGAAATAAGGATAGAATACAATAAATTTCTCTTTTTCGGTGAATTAACTGTTAAGGGGATAGATTCAAGGGTATGCGTTCAATAAGACTGAAAAGTTTTTTTAATATAAATCCGTTTTACCGGAGAGAGAACCTCTCCGGTTTTTTATTATTCAATATTATGACTTATCATTTTGCTTTTTAAATAAAAAACTGTTGCCGATTAAAATGTATGATGTTATAAATTATGCAGAAATTATGAATTCGTTAAACAGACCAAATATTATTATTGTCGATCATAGAAAATTACTGAAGAGGGCAAAATCTCTTTTCAGAAAGAACAGGCTCCATGAGTCAATAAGTATACTGATGAAACTGAAACACCATGGATACAATCATGATGAGGTTAATCTTTTAATAGCAAGAGCTTATGACAAACTCGCATACCTGACATCTGAAGCTGAATACGAGGACACAGCACTTGAAAAATACGAGGAGATTATCAGGTACACCGGAAGCAGGAGATATAGAAAACGCGCGATAAAGTTCCGCAACAGTTTTTCCAAAAGAATATCCCTTCTGAACGAAAGTGAGAAAAAGGCCTGCAGCAGAGCTGACGAAATGAAAAGCAACCTGCCTAAATCACCGAAATCATGGTTTATGCTGGGGGCTAATTTCCCGATACGAAAAGATCCGATGTTCGTGATAAATGCATATAAAAATGCGGTACGCCTTAATGAAAACTATATTCTTGCATTATTCAGAATAGGCTATTTATATCACTATTATCTCCGGGATGTGGAAACTGCAAAGAGTTTTTATTTAAAAATGATTAAGATACCGCCTTATGAAGATGTTGTTGAACCTGAAGCTTTAAACGTAAAAACGATCCTCGAAGCGTGCAGTGAACTTTCAGAAATTTACCTTCAGAATGGAGACATGAAAAAAGTAATCTCGGTTTATGATCATGCTTTAAAAATATACAAAGCATATTCTGATATATCTTCTCTTCATGACATTAAAAGGATTACAAAAAATTCATGCCAGGCTGCTATATCACTTGATAATCTCCCTGCGCTGAAAAAACATGTCATAAGCAGTTTCAATATCGATCTTGACTCTGTCTTAAGCGAACTCGGAATGAATTAATTTATTATGAAATTGTTTGTGAAACCCCGCAAAGCAGCAACTGTTGCGTTAATCAGAAATACCGTGAATGAAACCGGAATTGAAGTGCTGCTTATGAAAAGGCACACGAATGACAGATTTCTTCCCGGATATCATGTTTTTCCCGGAGGCGGAGTAGATGAACGTGATACTCCTCAAAATAATGTTCCTGATGAATACCTGAACGGAATGAAATTCCACTCAGATGAAGACAGGGTAAATTACTTTACACATTTAATATGCGCGATACGTGAAACTTTTGAAGAAGCAGGCATACTACTTGCTGATACAGGTAATTCATATTTTTCCATGAACGATCCGGAGACTCATGAAAGGTTTGACTCATACAGGAGAATGATTTTCAAAGGTGAGCTTGATATGATTGAGCTCATTAATAGGGAAAATCTCGTTCCATCATATAGAAATATTCATTACCTTACAAGGTGGATCACTCCGCCCTACTCTCCCATAAGGTATGATACGAGGTTTTTTGTTGCTCTTGCGCCTGACGCCCAGAACACCTGTCATGATGGTGATGAACTTATAACTGCTGAATGGCTTACACCGGCAAAGGCATTATTGATGTATAAAAAAGGGGAAATGAAGCTTGTAACTCCCACTGTGAGTACTCTTGAATTTCTTTCAGGATTTGAAACCCCCGTAAAGGTTATTGATCACCTGGTTGCAGAAAAAGTAAGCTCCCCTGCAAGATCTTTCTGAAAATATTTCACAACACTTTTACTGTCACGGTATTTTCCGAAAAGCACCATTAGCTTTGTAACCGCTGCCTCAGTTGTCAGGTCAGCACCGCTTATAACTCCAGCTTTAATCAGCCCTACCCCTGTGCTGTATCTCTCCATCACAACATTACCTGAGATACATTGAGTAACATTAACAATTACAATCCCCTTTGCAACAGCATCTGTGAGAAGCCTGAGGAACCATGGCTCAAGAGGGGCATTCCCCGAGCCGTATGTTTCCATTACGACCCCTTTAAGCCCCGGAATATTCAATACGGCATCAACAACGTTTCTGCTCATCCCGGGAAAAATTTTGAATATCACTATATTTGTATCAAGTTCACTGTTTACAATAAGTCTGCTGCCGATTCGGTTTTTACGGATTATTCCGGTGTTGTAATTAATAGTAATTCCTGCTTCAGCAAGAGGGGGAAGATTGGGGGATTCGAAAGCGTTAAAATGTTCGGCGCTTCTTTTTATTGTTCTGTTCCCGCGGCAGAGGTTGAATTCAAAATATATACAGACCTCGGGGACAGCAGCTTTACCTTTGATCTTTGCTGCTGCAATTTCAATTGATGATATAAGGTTCTCACGTCCGTCAGTGCGGAGCATATTAATGGGGAGCTGGGAACCTGTCAGTATTACAGGTTTCGAAAGCCCCTGCAGCATAAAGCTCAGTGCGGATGCGGTATAAGACATTGTATCAGTTCCATGAAGTATTACAAAACCGTCATGACTGTTGTAATTATCCTTAATGATACCGGCAAGTCTTATCCATACTTCAGGAGAAACAGCGGAGGAATCAATTGGAGCCTCAAATTCAATAGAGGAGAGATTAAAGCCGAACCTTGAGAGTTCAGGGACCTCATCAATAAGTCCCTGAAAACTGTAGGGCTTATAAGCACCGCCGGGATCTTTTATCATCCCGATAGTACCGCCTGTATAGATTATGAGTACAGATCTTTTATCCTTACCCATAAACCTCCGTTATTAAGCGATTCCGAGATAAGCTTTTTTAACATCATCATTATTGAGCAGATCAACACCGGTTCCCTCAAGTACGATATTACCGGTTTCCATTACATAACCGTAATCTGCGATTTCAAGGGCAGCCTTTGCGTTCTGCTCAATAAGTAGAATTGTTACGCCGATTTTATTGATATTCTGAATGATTTCAAAAATACTTTTAACAATAAGCGGAGCGAGGCCGAGAGAAGGTTCATCCATCATTAGAAGTTTAGGTTTGCTCATCAGTGCTCTTCCTACAGCAAGCATCTGCTGTTCGCCTCCGGAAAATGTTCCGGCTTTCTGTTTTACTCTCTCTTTTAACCTGGGAAAAAGATTGAAAACATTCTCCATATCGTCAGATATCGCTTTTTTATCTTTTACCGAATATGCGCCAAGTACAAGATTTTCATAAACTGTAAGGTTTGCAAAAACCCTTCTACCCTCAGGAACAAGTACAATACCGTTTTTCACTATATCCAGAGTTTTTTTACCTGTAATATCAATATCGTTGTAAAATATATTTCCTGAAGCGGGTTTAAGTAAACCCGCAATTGAACGCAGAGTTGTACTCTTTCCCGCACCGTTTGCACCGATGAGAGTTATGATTTTCCCTTCAGGTACGTTTATATCTATCCCTTTGAGGGCTTTAATTCCGCCATAGTTTACATGGAGATCTTTTATTTTAAGCATCAGTTTACTCCCAGATAAGCTTCAATTACTTTCGGATTGTTCTGAATATGTTCAGGATTACCCTCTGCAATTGTTATGCCGTGATCAAGGACATAGATCCTTTCGCAAACTCCCATTACTACCTGCATTGTATGCTCAATAAGGAATATGGTAAGATCAAACCTGTCCCGGATGTCATGTATAAAATGCATGAGTTCAATAGATTCCTGGGGATTCATCCCTGCTGCAGGTTCATCAAGAAGAAGAATATTCGGATTGGTGGCAAGAGCTCTTGCGATCTCAAGTCTCCTCTGCTTACCGTATGGCAGAGAATATGCTTTCTCATGAATAACATCGTCAAGACCGAGATCTTTTAGAAGATTCATGGATTTTTCTATCATATGTTTCTCTTCTCTTCTGTACCTCGGTGTTCGTAAAACAGATAGAAGAAGCGGAGACATAAGCCTTAAATGGTTCCCCACCAGTACATTCTCGAGGACAGTCATCTGCTTAAAAAGTTTAATATTCTGAAACGTTCTGGCAATACCGAGACGTGTTACTTCGTATGGCCTGTAGTTTGTAATATCTTCATTTTTAAAATATATAGAACCCTGTGTCGGTGTGTATTGCCCTGTGATCATATTGAATGCCGTTGTTTTTCCGGCTCCGTTGGGACCTATGAGACCGACAATCTCATTCTGTTTAATCTCAAGATTAAAATTGGAAACAGCAACAAGTCCGCCGAACTTCATTGTTATATTATCAGTTCTGAGTATATACATTATCAATCACCCTCAACTGCATCATTCAGAGTTTTCTTCTTTCTAAAGAGAAAATCCCAGCTAAGTTCTCTGTTGCCCATAAGTCCTCTCTGGAAGAAAAGTATAACAAACATGAGCATGATTGAGAATATAACCATCCTCATACCGGGGATCCCGTTTGTTTTAAAAAGGCCGAAATTCATCGGACCATCAAGGAACCGGAGATATTCCATAAGAACAGTTATAACAATAGCGGCAATAACTGAACCGCTTATACTCCCCATCCCCC
Source organism: Spirochaetota bacterium (assembly GCA_036821145.1). Taxonomy (GTDB): domain Bacteria; phylum Spirochaetota; class UBA4802; order UBA4802; family UBA5550; genus UBA5550. The sequence goes on along the minus strand of DAISJZ010000001.1, from coordinate 3,855 downwards.
CTAATACAACAACAAGCAATATATTGAAAGTCAGCATAAATCTGAACATCAGGGGATCAATAGTTCCCATAAGGTGTGCAAGGAGGCCGCCGCCGACACCGGCCATAAATGATCCAATTGTAAATGACAGAATTTTATGCCTGAAGAGATTTATACCCATTGTTTCTGCGGCAACTTCATCCTCACGGATAGCTATAAAAGCCCTCCCGTAACTCCCTTTAAAAAGATAAACCATGAACAGGATAGATACAAAGGCAATTCCCCATGACCACCAGATCGTAGTATAAGGGGGAAGGCCTTTAAGACCCAGCGGCCCGTTGGTTATATTCTGCGTATTTGTGAAAACTATTCTTATTATTTCAGCAAAGCCAAGTGTCGCTATTGCGAGATAGTCATCTTTTAGTTTTAGTACAGGCGCCCCGATGAGGAAGCCTACAACTGCGGCAAGAGTCCCGCCCATTAATAGTGCCGGAAGAAAGCTCCACTCTGTATTTGCAAGCCATGGCACAATAGGCTCAAGAAAGAAATTCATCTCTTTAAGCTGCGGAGGCATTGTAAGTAGTGCTGTAGTATACGCACCCACAGCCATAAAACCTGCATGTCCCAGTGAAAATAACCCGGTAAAACCGTAAATAAGATTCAGGCTCAATCCGAGAGTTATATAAATTCCGCAAAGATTCACAATCCTCAACTGATAAGAATCAAATATAAATGTAAACAGAAGCAGCAGCCCGCCGGAAATAAGAAGTGCTGCTAATGTAAGTAATTTTCTTTTTTTTCGTTCACTTTCCATCTTAAACCTTCTCAGTCAGGTTCTCTCCCATTAAACCGCTCGGTTTTACAAGGAGAATTATAATAAGTAATATAAAAGCAAAGGCATCTCTGTAACCTGATAGTGACGGCATAAAAGCAACAGTCATTATCTCGATAAACCCTATAACAAGGCCGCCTATAACAGCACCGGTGATATTTCCTATACCCCCGACAACAGCTGCAATAAAACATTTAAGTCCCGGCATAAGCCCCATAAGAGGATAAAGCTGAGGATATTTCATACCCCACATAATACCGCCAACAGCTGCAAGGAGTGAACCGAGTCCGAAAGTGTATGATATAATCCTGTCAACATCAATTGCCATAAGCCGTGCTGTTTCATGATCTTTGGAGAGTGCCCGCATGGCCATACCGGTTTTTGTAAAGTTCACAAGGTACATCAGGAAAACAAGACAGAAAAATGCAATTACAGGTATAAAAAAGTTTACACTTACAATTGATATATTTCCCAGCACAACAACCTGGCCGAAAATATCAGGTATGGGGAATGCTTTCTGAATCCCGCCGAAAACAACAACACCGAGACTTTCTATTAAAAATGAAACACCTATTGCAGAGATGAGAACTGAAACTTTTGGAGAATCCCTCAAAGGTTTATAAGCAACTTTTTCAATGGACATTCCTATTACTGCAGTGAGGCCTATAGCTACTATAAAGCCGACCCACCAGGGCATCAGGAATGTTGTCAGAGCATAAAATGCAAAATACGCCCCCAGCATAAAGATATCGCCGTGAGCAAAATTTATAAGTCTCAGGATACCGTAAACCATCGTATAGCCTATGGCGATGAGAGCGTATAAACTACCCAGGGAGAGCGCATTTGAAAAGTGTTGGAGAAAGATTTCAAAGCTCATTAGAAACTCCAGGGAAAGATTATCTGTATAAAAATTTAAAACCTTAAGAATCCTCTATCCCGACTTATATATGTCAAGAATATTATTCACAGTGTGAACATATGGTTCTCAGGATTTTACAAAAGTAACATAATGGAGTTCTTTTTCAATTATTAATCCGCCTATTTGTTTTTTCCGGGGAAAACTATATTTTGTTATAAGTGGATACTATTCCACCCTGATTAAAACTAACACAATTAAGGAGGGAATAATGAAGTTTAAAACAGATGATGGAGGCTGGAATCCATATTTTGCCGGAGCCCTTACAGGCGTACTGGCAATTATTTCAGTTTATCTGACAACAATTCTTCTTGGAAAAACAAACTACCTGGGTGCATCAACCACTTTTGTCAGGGCCGCAGCATTCATTGAGAGGATTTTTGCTTCGGAACATGTAGCACAAAATATCTATTTCACTGCAACCAAAATACGTGTAGACTGGCAGTTCATGCTCATCATAGGAGTTTTTGCAGGGTCTCTAATTTCGTCTCTTACTGATAAAAGTTTTAAAATTGAAAAAATACCTCCAATCTGGCTGGAGCGTTTCGGTTCATCCATGAGAAAAAGAGCACTCGGAGCATTCTCCGGCGGCATCATAGCAATGATTGGAGCACGACTTGCAGACGGCTGCCCCAGCGGCCATGGGCTAAGCGGAATGATGCAGTTATCTGTCAGTTCATTTGTTGCACTCGGATTATTTTTTGCCGCAGGAGTATTAGTGGCGGGGATTGTTTTTAAACGGAGGACACTATGAGTACAGATCAGATATTAGGTTTACTCACAGGAGTTGTTTTCGGGTTTCTTCTTCAGAAAGGAAGAGTAATAAGGTTTGAAAAACAGATTGGAGCTCTTCTTTTAAAAGATATGACTATCTTCAAGTTTATGCTTTCAGCAATCATTGTTGGAATGATTGGGATATTTATCTTATCAGATGCAGGGTTAATAAAATTCAGCCATAAGCCGATGAATGTTGGTGCAATTGTTATCGGGGGTATCCTTTTCGGCGGCGGATGGGCAATTATGGGTTTCTGCCCCGGCACTTCAGTTGCGGCTCTTGGTGAAGGGCGTATTCATGCTTTTTTTGCAATAGCAGGAATGCTGACAGGAGCTGCACTTTTTGCTGAAATTTTCCCGTTTTTTAAAGAAACTGTTATGTCATGGAAAGATTACGGGAAGATCGGATTACCTGAAGCTTTAGGTATCAGCCATTGGTTTATTATCCCGGTTTTTATCTTTATGGTGATTATGCTCTTCCGCATATTTGAAAAAAGAAAAATATAGTTCTACCGGATAAACAGTGCCGGAACCGGAATTTCAATAAAAACCTGTACATAAAAAAGGGCTGCCTTTTCAGACAGCCCTTTTCATTTACGGAACATATTTAAAAGAATTTACGGTTTAACAGTTGTCAGATATCTGAATTTTCCGTCTTTTACAATTTTAATAACAGCATCTTTAACCGCGTCGCCATTTTCATCAAGTGTAATGTTTCCTGCAGCGCCTTCGAAATCTTTAGTTTTAGCAATTTCATCCCTGATTTTCTGACCATCAAGTGAACCTGCTTTTTCGATAGCTGCCCTTACCACGAGATAAGAGTCATATCCGAGAGCTGTAACAGCTGCGGGATCTTTCTTGTATTTATCTCTGTAAGCTTTAAGGAATGCTTCAGAAGTTTTATTCATTGCAACTTCAGAAGTAAAGAAAGTAGAGAATGTTGCTCCTTCAACAGCTTTCTTGCCTACTTCAAGGAAAGGATCTGTTTCCCATGTATCTCCGCCGAGGAATGCGATTTTGATTCCCTGGTCTCTTGCCTGCTTGATTATAAGTGCAGATTCAGTATAGTTACCGGGAGCGAAAATTACATCAGGCTTCAGCTGTGCAATTGTAGTAACCTGGGCTGTGAAGTCGTTATCCCCTGTGTTATAGTTAAACGGTTTTGCAAGGATTGACTTATCATTTTTTGTAAGTTTAACAAATGAATCCATGAAAAACTTAGCAAGACCAACAGAGTAGTCATTTGATATCTCCTGGATAACACAGGCTGTCTTTGCATTGAGTTTTGTCACTGCATAAGTAGCCATAACCTGTCCCTGGAAAGGATCAAGGAAACATACCCTGAAATACCAGT